>DATFNI010000205.1:0-4098 GCA_035266485.1 Balneolales bacterium | reverse complement strand
CTTGCTCGAGGTACAGGGCAATGTTACTCTTCAGATGAATCGTACCCGAAAGATAGGTGCCTGCCGGTAAAACAACCGTGCCTCCCCCTGCTTTTGCAGCGGCATCGATAGCGAGGTCGATAGCCTTGTTATCTAGCGTTTTACCGTTACCGGT
Source organism: Balneolales bacterium (assembly GCA_035266485.1). Lineage (GTDB taxonomy): Bacteria > Bacteroidota > Rhodothermia > Balneolales > DATFMH01 > DATFNI01. Next base: position 3,944 of record DATFNI010000205.1, on the reverse strand, counting down.
TGCGCCATAGTCCATCACATTGTAAACGACCGATTTTGCTTGAGGCGATTTCAAAACAGGTGCGGTTTTTTTTACCTGAAGATTTGGAGAAGATTTAGTGGTCGCACATCCCTGCCCCATAATCGCAATCAGGGATAGTCCAAGGATGAAAGAGGCAATAAAGTTTAGATGTTTTGTTCGGTTAGTAAACATCATTATTGAAGTATTGTTACGTATCATGATTTTCATTCCCTAGTTGAATTGCCGGCGTTCATATTTAAAAGAATTTTTGCCTATAATACCGCTTCGATGTAACTACAAAGTACTCAGACTAATACAGAATTCATTTCGCAGATCGGTTAATCGGTCCATCGATCTATCGCAAATCATAAGTTTCACCTATCATACCCTGACAAGTGTCAGGCTCATCAGGCCGATTACCACATTGTTTGCAGTGGCCTTTACGGTCAGTCGTTTCAGTTTCTTTTTCGGATCAACGGGGATGTCCAGCACGGTAGCCGCTCCGCCGTCGATCGCATAATCCGTCAGTCCTTTGATCGATGCATACTTATCAAACTCACGGGTTACCAGGCCGGTCTTCAGATGTACCCGGATGGGTTTGGGTGCATTCAGTCTAAACGCATAACCATCGGTATAATAATCCTGATCGATTGGCCACCAGGTTTCCGGATTACGAAGTTCCAGTTCATTATTACTACCGTCTTCGTATTCGATAACCACCACACCATTCCGAAAGCGACTTTGCATCGGATCGGTTGAGCCCGCCATCAGCATATAGGCATGCGATGCCAAACCTGACAACGGAACCGATACCTCTTCCGGGTAATTATCCCACCGGCTGGTAAAGACGATGTTCTTCGTATCCGACGAGCCGGGCGTATGAAACGGGATACCTTGCGGCAGCTCAAACCGGTTGCGTGAACCCGCCAGTTTCCGAAGCCCGGTATCATCGATATCTGCTTTAACCAACGGAGAGCACCAGTTTCCAATACCTTGTGTCGGCAGTTGCAGTGTTGGGTAGTGTGGCCGGGGGGTTAGATATTTATTGCGAAAGATATTGGTTACCCGGTCGTTGAAATACTTCGAAAGATCTATAGTTTCCAGGGGAAGATCAGCCGGACATTTCAAATCCCAGTTACTAACCGGGGCCATTATCATTCTGCCGCCCTTCATGGAAATATACACTTGATTGGTACCGGGCAGTATCCCCTGCTGTACCTCAACTATTGCGGACTCACTTTGAGGCTTCAATTGTATCCTTTGGTCGAATCGTGTTTTACCGTTCGAAACAGTGAGTGTTCCTTCAATATGAGAGGTTAAATGGTTCTTTACCCTGAACCGCAACGCGTGCTGCCCCTGGTCGGCCGATGCCTTTATTTCCACGGGCTTTCGAACTTCAAAACACACAGGAGCCCACCAGGTGAAGTCGTCCTGCCGGAGTTTTATAAAAAAAGTCCGGTGACCGTAATTATTACTTATCTGTCCGGAGAACATCTTCTGTCTGCGATCTGCGCCGCGTAAAACTTTTTGCGGATCATGATGATCCAGGATTACAGCTCTCCTTGTCCGCAGCTCTAAACGATATCCTTCGGCCACTACGCCCGGAATTTCAATCTTTTCCGGTTCAGCACCGGACCATACAATCTCAACCTGGTATTTCGATTGGTGCTTAACATTAATTTCTAGAGCCGGCTGTCCGACGCACTGATCCACATTTTTCCATGATACGCTTCGGCCGTTTACGGTCGCCTCTTTTACCTTCGATCCGCGGGCATGCGCCACAAAGCGAAGGTTCAGTTTGTGCGAGACATTGGGATCGATGTCATTGTGGTTGGCCTTGCCATTCGACGGGCGACGGTCATTCCATTCTATGGTATAGCGATCCGTTCTCCCGCTCCTGTGGAATTTATAGGATATATCCGGCACTTCGAGTGAGGCGTGATCCCATTCGCGTGGCAATCCCGGCCGGATCAGCAACTCACCCCTCATCGCATCCGGCACGATGCCGAACAGGCCTTCTACCAATGTACGGCTCGCAACACCGATAGGATCGGCAAAATCCCGGTACAACTCGCCGCGCATGGCATCATAAAAGGAAAGTTGCTCAAAGTTGGCAGGACTGATGCCTAAATACATATTGTCGAGGATCGTACTTTTCCAGAGGCGGAACGCTTCTTCCACCCTCCCGGCCTGCCAGTACGCAAGAGCGGTATTCAAAACCTCGGCCATAGCCACATTGTTGACCGACCAGGTATACGGCATCCAGTTTGTCGTGGATAGCGTATGCCAGCCATCATCTTTCAAACCCTTTGCCTTGACCGGGATATGTGGAATTTCGGTATCCACATATCTCAACAACTGGTACGTCATGAACGGGTCAGCGATGTCCTTGTCGATGGCGTGATAGATCGTCCATAGGGCCGGTTGCGGATGATTCTTCTGTAAACCTTGCAAATCCTGGTATTCAGCATACCGACCATGCTCCGGCATCCATAATCTCGATTGGAGGGCGTCGCGTATTTTTTTCGCCTCAGCACGATATGGACTCGCATCCTCCCCGATGCGTTCGGCAATAAAAGCCGCCAGCTCATTTGTGCGGCAGTTATAGGCTGAGGAATGGGTTACCCCGCCACCGCTATACTGAAGCGCATCGCTTGCCCAGATGCACGCATAGGCGTCGTATAATCCGTCATCATTCCCATCAAAACAGCGCTTCTCCCAGGCCAGGTGACGCTTTATAACCGGCCACATCTCCTTGATGTACGACCAGTTACCCGTCCACCGGAAATGCCACAACAGTTCATCAATATAGCACAGGTTCATATCATAATGACTGACTGAGAAATGTCCTTCCGGCTTCGGACAGATATAACCACTCGTATAGACAGCCGTCCCGATCTTCATCTCTTCCCGTGCGAGATGTTCTTTGGAATCAGGGACCACAGGTCCGGAATCTGGACGGGTCAGCTGTGATTTTGCATAGCTGCTAAAATGCATTCGTGCACGTTCATGCCAGCCCAGCGGATCGGCCACGTACGGTCCGCGCCAGCCATTCAACCGCTCCCTCCACGCAACAGCTCCGTGCAGATAAGATGGCGGCTGCCAGATAGCATCACCTGCCACACTGAGTGCGCCGCCAAACGGATTGATGAACGGATCCGGAGTAGCAACTTTCACACGGTTTACCAGTTCATCCCTTGCCTTACCGGCCTGCTCAAAAAGATCCGGAACCGACGAATACGCCACCTCTGCATGTGTATCCGGGTTATAGATATTCAGGAAGATGGGACGGTCTGATGATGCCAAAATGCTGCCTGCCAGAACCGGTGTATCCGATTTTTCTGATGCAATAAAATCTGAGGGGTTCTTCTGGCGAGTGGCATCAGCAATATGAATGTCGGATTTCGGATCAAATACTCCGGCCAGACTCTTATCATGGTCCTTGCCATAACGCAGAACGAAAGAATGCCCATTCACTTCGAACTCATTGCCCCGGCAATGTTCCGGCAACAGGAAAAAGCCGGAGACCGGATCTGCTCCGATGTCGCCATTGCGTTTAAAATGATCATCACTCGACCCTCCGAACGCCCACGCCAGACGCAGGTTTTCATCTGAGATGTGCTCAAAATCAATACGGACGACGAACCCTTCCGCATCGGACATTGCCAGCACCTGCAGATGAAGAGCTCCGTCTCCCAGAAGCCCATCCCGTACCTCATAGATCATCGAGCCGGGCCGGTACCGGGCTGTGATCTTATCCGCCTCAATCAGCCATTTTGAAGCGTGTCCATTAAGCAACCCAAACTTCAGCGTGCCGCCCATCCCGGGCATGAACAGGGCAAACTCGGGCAAGTCACCGGACTCGACGCGAAAGGCGGTATGTGTTCCGTAAAGAGCCCGGTTAAACCGCTGCTTGCCGTTTGTGATTACAAAATCCGTTCCAT
>DATFNI010000204.1:0-2845 GCA_035266485.1 Balneolales bacterium | reverse complement strand
TTTCTTCCCGTTCACCCAGATGTAGAAGGCGCTCTTCACCCCGCCAAAATGGATGTACACTTCGCGCCCGTCCCAGTCGCCGGGGACGGTAAATGTGGTGCGATAGGAACCCACCGGATCATAATCCTGCGGGATCAGCGGCGGATGGGCCGGATATTTCGGATGAAAAGGGAACCTCGAGTTCAGATAGATCGGCCGTCCGTAGCCTTCGAGCTGCCAATCTCCCGGGACCGGAATGGAGGCCCACTTGCTCACATTGTAGCTTGTTTTATAAAAATCTTTCGGACGTTCCGCCGGGTTCTTCGACCAGTGGAACTTCCACATCCCGTCCAGAGACTTGTAGTAGGGGGTGTGTATGGCAAGCCCGCTGTCGGCCAGGGCACTCTGCCGGTCCGGGTAGTGCATAAAGCTCAGATGCGCCGGCTCTTTGTTAATCCCAACAACCTGGGGATTTTCCCAGTCGGGGAGTACTCCTTCGCTCTTTTGGGCGAATACAAATCCCCCTCGCCCTGTCGGGACTAAAAGCGCTACCAAAAAAGCGGGCAAAATGTATTTCAACAATCTGGATAAAGGATGTGTGTACATAGCTGTAGTGATAGGATGAACAATTACAAATGTTATCGATAACATAACATTTAAGAACTTAGCATCATAATTGCAAGTCTGTTACAAAATTTAACCGCAGACCAATAAGCCTTATGCGGGTTAGAATGCCACTCCTCAATACTACGATGTTATTCCGATGCTTTTTTGCTTGCAAAACATGTGTTGGATCTCGTTTGCAACGGGTTGTGCACAAACAGTGGATGATCGTTGCCAGATGCGTCGGGATCGGTCCAGGACAATGGGAATCTGATGGCAAAAAGCGAGAGCGGGGCATCAGAATGGCATCGATAATGTTAAGCCGTGTTGAGATAAAGGAAAAAGTAACGCCTGGGACAGACTAGATGATATAGATTCTTTTCATAATTCTCAGAAAATGAGCACTTCCTCTTTCTCCTTTACCCGATCCATCAAACTTAGATAAACCCTGGACTGAATATGGTTCACATCCAATTCCAGGACCTTACAAAATTTATCACGAGCTTTCTTTAATTCACGCAGACCAAGATAACCCAGTCCCATCAGATAATGACAATTAATCTTGTTTCTGGTATCCAGATCTTCGTCAAAGACCAAAAAATCGGGAAGCGAAATGGCAAAGTAATCGATCGATACCTTGTCGAAGAGGTGGGCCTGACCATAATCTATGAGCTTGTTGAATTTTGAACGGGCCTCTTTCTCCTTTCCCATTTTTAAAAGAGCCTGCCCCTGGTAAAAGATCATATCGGAGGCTTTGTCGTAGTAATACATCGACATGGATGGGCTATAATCACCTTCCACTGCCTTGTTTAGGTGGAAACCGGCCATCTCATCCTCGCCCATTTCCTCATAGGCACAGGCAAGATAGTAGTGAATGTTGTTTTCCCGCGTTCCGGTCAATTTGCCCTCCCCTAAATTTTCCGGATATACCTGAGCTTCCTTTAGTTCGTCAATTGTCTTTACATAATCTCCGTTTCCCAAATATTCGCGCCCTAGTTGAACGTGCGACAATACATATTGTCCGGTTACTTTTCCTTCCCCACCTTCCCAGGGATGAAAGTGACGCGTTGCCAGCAGTTCAGCTGCTTTTCTGTAGTTGCCTTGCAGATTGTAAAGCATTACCCGTTCCAGATAAAGATCATCCCGTTGCTCAACCAATGCCAAATGATCATTCAGCATTTTCAGACGTTCTTCAGGAGATTTTCCCTGTTTCTTGTAAAGTTGGTCCAACTCAAAGAACACTCTCGCATCATTGGTATTGAGCGCGAATGCAGCTTCCATGGCTACGCGGGCCTTCTCCGCATCACCCTTCTTGTTATAGTAGGCTATTGCCAGATTCCTGTGGACAGTGGGAAATGTGTTATCCAGACACCGTGATTTTTCCCAGTACTCTATGGCAGAGTCATACCGTTTCTTATCATAAAAAAGGTTGCCGAGATAGTAAGGAGCCCGGGCATCGTCAGGATTCAGTTCCTGAGCAAGCTTTAGAACATCAATAGATTTTAGACGATTAGGAAAGCAAAAATCTGAGGGTAGTTTTCCCGCCCTTTTAATGAGTTTTACTGCTTCTTTTTTATGTCCAAAACGATATTCGCAGTATCCAAGGTAATAATGGATCATGGGATCATTATTCCATTTCTCCGTTTCTAAAGCAAACTCCAGTATGTCGCAAACCTCCTCAAACATACCCGCATTCATGTACTCTTCGGCAAGAGCCAGGTAATTGGTCACATCCCTGGAGAGACAATCCTTCAGGGACCCTGATATGTTATCCGCCGATTTCTGTTTACCAGCGGATTGTATGCACAGCCTCTGCTCATTCATGGCACCATAGTCAAGCGGATCGGCATTAAGTACATATGTAACCGTCTCATGGGCCAGTTGCATTCGACCCGTTTTTCTCAACACGGCCGCCTTCAAATTCCAGGCATGATTATTCCGGGAATTCGAAATAAGAGATTCATCGACATGTTCGAGCGCCTGTTCGTAATTTTTCCGGATACTATCAATCCGCGCCAGGTAGAAAAAGGCGACACTCTTCCATTGATCGTTCCACGTACATTTATAGAACAGATCATACGCCTCATCGTATCTACCCTGAAGAAACAGCGATAGTGCCAGGTTGTAATACGGTTCGCTCTTGTACGGATTGGGATTCCGGCTGATGATTGTATCGACCGCACATCTGAAAAATTGCTCACTTTCCCGAACGGCTCCCCTTCTCAACAAGAGCAGACCGTAAGCATTATTGTTATCCACATTC
>DATFNI010000203.1:0-7374 GCA_035266485.1 Balneolales bacterium | reverse complement strand
ATATGGAGAAGGATATCTATCCGCATCTTGTAAAACGGGCTAAAGAACACTGCGAGGATGACATCCTGCAGTTCATACCCGAAGATCATCGCGGAAAAAGTCTGATCCTGGTAGATCGTAACCCATCTGATGACATCATAGAGATAGCCAAAGAAGAGCACTATGATGTGGTCGTAATGGGAGCCCGCGGCGCCCACGACGACGGACTCCTGAAATGGGGCGGCATCACTGAAAAAGTAATACGCTACTCTTCTGTTCCGGTGATCAGTGTGCCCGGTAAAATGCCGAAGGATGGCATCACCAGGATTCTGGTCCCAACGGATATGTCAAACATCTCGTTTAACGGACTGCCGTTTGCCGCTTCCCTGGCCGCTGCTGTAGATGCGGAGATAACGGTGCTTCATGTTTTGGAGCTCTACGGATCGACATCCGAAAACATCCCTCGCGACCCGGCCAAAAATGAGTTGGAGGCACTGGACAGCCTGCTCATGGATAAAATCAACAAGGCTCTGCAGGAATCCGGTTCCATCAAGGCCCGTCTTGAAAGAGAACCCTACCAGCTATTCGACAACCTGATCATCGATGTGGATGGAAAAGAACACGTCATTAAACTGCATACAAAGATTGTCAAAGGCGTGTCCGCACACTACGAGATTGTCGATTTTGCTTCGGACAACATGGACCTGATCATCATGGGCACCCACGGACGCAGCGGACTGAAGCATCTTCTGCTGGGGTCGACGACGGAAAAAGTGGCCGAATACTCGCCTATCCCTGTTTTTACCTTCCGTTCGCAGAATTTGCCGGAGTAACCGAAAAATTCTTGTGCACGGTTAAGAAAACCTGTATTTTTGCAAGCCGATTCGCCCGGTACCGTTAGCTAACGGTAGTGGCAGTTCGTGAAAAGGGCCTGTAGCTCAGTGGTTAGAGCAGTCGACTCATAATCGATTGGTCGGGGGTTCAAGTCCCTCCAGGCCCACAAAAATTTCCCCTCTAAAAATTACTCAGAAATCCCGTTTTAATTGATTTGAAGCGGGATTTTTTTTGTTTCTACGCTCTACTATATCACTCATTCGAAAATGAAATGTAGGCTCCCCTGAAAGTTGGCCAACAGAAAGTAGAGAATCGGACGGTTTTGAGCCCCTCCCAAAGTTATGATTAATATCCTCAAAAGTGCTATAGTCGAAAAGTTTCAGTTCTTGGTACCAATCGACTCAGTCAGTAGTCGATTGATAAATCTTAAATAGAACAATTGATTTTCAACATCATATTCAGATTTTTTTAAAGGAAAATTATTTATCTAAATAAAAATAATATCAAAAGACATGATAAAAACAATACTATTGACCAAAACCGATAATTCCTATACCATTTGACATTCTTCAATTCTTTCGATTCCAGAAGAAAATTATTTCTTGACCAAGTGGTTTTCTCAATTTTTTCTTGATCTGGTTTATCAGTGAGTAAACTTATCCCCATCATTACACATAAGCTAAAGACAAAAATAAATGGGACGACTAATAAAAAATGGATATTACCGAAAATCTCATCCTTATATAATAAGGTGATTATGGATACTATTAAGCCACAAATAAGTCCATAAAACGCACCTTCCTTATTTGCCCTCTTTGAAAATAATCCAAGGAAAAAAGCTGCTACAATCGGAGGAGCTATATACGAAAGCATTTCCTGATAGTATTTAACCAAAGAACCGAACTTGCTAATTTGCGGGGCCCAGATGACAGCAATAGATAAAATTATTACCGAAGAAATACGTCCCACATTTACCATTTCACGGGAAGTTACGTCTCTTTTCAGAGTCGAATAGAAATCCATGGTAATCAGAGTAGAAGCAGAATTAAGAATAGCACTCAGTGTAGAAGTCAAGGCCGCAATCAAGGAAGCAATAGTAACCCCTAATAAACCAACAGGTAATAACTTAAGCAGCATTGTTGGATAAACCATATCCGGGTCCGGTAAGCCAGGGAATAATTTTTTTGACATCACACCCGGATATATTATAAAAAAGAGAGTGGATAAAGTTAAAAAGCCAACGAATAGTATCCCTTTTCTACCTTCGTCAACTGAACGAGCACTCAAAACTCTTTGAACCATCGTCTGATTATTCCCCCAAAAATAAAATCCCAGGATTGGTATCCCCACAATTAGACCGAGCCACGGAACTGAAGGATCATTAATCGGACGTATAAGCCGCATCGTCATACTATGATCCAGAAGCGAATTATGTATATAACTGGCTCCACCATTAACTGCTGCAAAATATGTCAACATAATAGATCCGGCTATCAAAATAGCGGCCTGAATAATTTCCGCGCTTATAGCAGATGAAAGCCCACCAGGAATTGTGTAGGAAGCGACAGCAAGAGCGAAAATAATAATGATCACCTGTAAACTTAATTCGGGAACAATAAACTTTATAACCAGTGCGGCAGCATAAAGAGATCCGGCGGCATCTAGAAATATATTTCCGATAATCGTTATAAAGGAAAAATAATATCGTGATCTGCTATCGAAACGCCTTTCTAAAAATTCAGGCATCGTGTATATACCGGAATTGATATAGAATGGTAAAAAAAACAAGGCAAAGAATATCATTACAATTACGGATATCAAATTGTAATTAAATACTGCAATGCCCGTACTATACGCGTCCCCAGATTGACCAATTAGTGTTTGGCTCGAAATGCTCGCAGCGAATAATGATAACCCAATGGCTGGCCATTTCATGTTTCGACCAGCTAAAAAATATGATGTAGAATCCTTGCTTTCCCCGTGCTTTAGCGCCCACCAAATAATACCTGCGAAATATATTCCTACAATGGCCAAATTGATAAAACCCAGATGCAATATTCTCATGATCTCGTTTTAACCTTTGATCCTAAACAAGAGATAAAATAACCCTGACCAGTTATTGGGAATATGCATCTATTTAGTCCGCAGAATATTATTCAAGCCCCAGTCTACTTATAACGTAAGTATATTTTTAACAAGTTAATACAGATAGAAAACACAAATCTTATTCACAAAATAAATATTTATAGCTCTATCAAGCATGTGACCAATTCATAAATTTAAATCACTATCGTCCGGTAAAAAAATAATTAATCAAATAAATTGAAGAACATAAAGATTCAGAGAGTTTTTCAGCTACTATTGTGAGCTCTCTCGGAGAATAGAGGCAAGCTCTGAGGGGCGGGTCCTTCAAATTGCAGCAGATCCCTTTAGATAGGCTTCCAGTTCAACATATCTAAAACAATGCAAACGGTTCATGCCCCGCATATGACTTCTAAAAGAATCTATACCTGGGCGGTGTCAGTTGCGACTCCGCATTTTCATTTTCTCACACTTTCCCCGGACGGCAGCCATTATAAATTTAAAGGTCATAATGTTCGATATTTTAACTTCCTGCAACTAACGTGATCAAGTAACCTTGAAACATTTAAGATAATCCAAAATCTTTTTTACAGAACATGTAGCCACACATACATATTTATCAGCTCCACCATAGTAAATATATAAAGTGTCATCTACGATTACATTTCCAGTCGGGAATACACAACCTTTGTAAAATCCCTCCATTTCATAATATTTTTCTGGTTCCATAATCCAATCTTTTGATCTCGCAATAATCTTTGTTGGATTTTCCAGATCCAATAGCACTGCACCAACCCGATAAAAACCTTTACCGCCTTGATCGACACCATGATATAAAAGTAGCCACCCATCTTCTGTTCTTAATGGTGGTGCACTACCCCCTACTTTCTCTTCCCAGGTACCTTTTCTCCCTTTTATTAACAGGTGATTTGTTTCGTTCCAAACCATCAAATCATTTGAAAATGTTATCCAGATAGAAGGATATTCACAGCCGTATTCCGGACCAGTCCATTCTTTCGGCCGGTGCAAAAGGACATATTTCCCATTTATTTTTTCGGGAAATAATATAGAATCCCGATCATCAAGATTAGATTGTGATATTCTCCCAAGGCGATGCCAACTTTTAAAATCCCTCGTTAGTGCCAATCCCGTATTTGTAATATTATTTCGATATGCTATTGGAGCATTTTCACTAACATTGGGCAGACGAACTTCTTCATGATTAAATGTCCAATAACACCCGGGCGGATATGGTCTATACGCATAAGTCACATAATACTCCCCCCCGAATTTCACAATCCGCGGATCCTCAATGCTTCCGGAATCTGGCCCATCCTCACTCGGACTAAAAACGGGGGTATTAGATAACCGTTCAAAGTTTATTCCATCTCTGCTAATCGCCAGACCAAATCGAATGATGTGTTCTTCATCGTTTCCAGCTGCTCTGTAAAGCATATAAAATATGCCATCATCATACCAAATTCCTGGATTACACACTGAAAGACTTTCCCAATTATTTTGATGATTTGGTTTTAAAATTGGGTTTCTCTCATTTTTTTCTAAAATCATCTAATAAAATATTGAAATTTAATGTCTATTTATGTGTTCTTTCATATTTCAATAATTTTCAAAAGTATATTACATAATAAATATACTATCCTGTTTTTCTTAATGAACTGACAAATAGCTCCAATCTACCTCATCATATCAAGAAAAATTTAATCGATTTAGGACACTTACTTATAATCCTATCATTTGGGCAGGCGTATTCCATCCACTAATTTTGAGTTGATCAGCTAGTCCCCCCTTTTTTGTGACTCTATAATGCACTGTAAGAGTCACGCTTTGATGTGGAGCCAGATTGACATAGTTGCCACTCCAAAAAGAAGGCAACACTTCTTTCGTACCATGATGGCTCATTAATTGAGTCCGTATAAAGAAGGCAAGCTTATTCGTCGGATTTGCGATATGGACCCGCCAGGTCGGAACGTTTGCATGAGCAACCTGATGTACCCACACCTTCACCTTTGTTTCCGGCAATGATGACAAGGTCTCAAATTTATTATTGGGGGCTAACCAATAAAAATTATGTGACACCTTATGTCCATCTTTATTGGTTATCGTTAAGTCCACAAAACTTAATGCCTGATGTTGGGCTAATGCCGACTTGAGCGACATCACATCTTTAACCTGGTGATTGCCAATGCTTATACTCTTTGCCTGATCGTACCACACTTGTGAATCTTTGTTGAAGATTCGAATGTGAACCTTCAGATCCTTTCTTTCCCGATATTGGCGATTTACAACGACAACCATCGAATCATTCAAATTGAACTGCACATGCAAGGGTTCATTGGCTTTTTGCATGTAATAGTACCCCGCGTTGGGTTCCAGATACCAATCATATATTTGCTGAATTAAACTCGGCCATGCCGAATTCAGCTTCCAGAGTAAAATTCCGCCAGTTTGATTCAGTTTTGACTCCGCCGATTCGAAAATGGCCCGGTAACTGTTTGCATTAACCAATTGTGCTTTTTCAGTATAATTTTTGATACTTGTCAATTTACCATAACGATCTACTGTTGCTTTGTAGTAAATCACATTTCTATTAGTACAGAAATCATGATACCCCCAGGTATTATTCAATGGAAACGGAAGGGTGGTATCGGGTACCAGGTCCGGAATTATTTTTTTCAGGGAATTATATGGCGGCAAGGATAGTATTCCAGCTTCATCTTTAAAAACATAATCATAGATTTTTATCCTCTTCCCGTTGTCTTGGACCGTTCGGCCGTAGTCTACGTAATTAAAGTAATCCGTGGGATTAATCCACACATACGGTCCACCGCTATAGAATCCGTCGGGTTCGTTCCCCGGCCATGAGTTTTTCCACCCCTTCGGGATTTTTACATTCCCATCCGAACAGGCAATGAACGGACGCGTCCCATCCAGCTTTATTACCCCGTTCCGGATCGCTTCATACAGGTCTTTGCGGGGATGATATTCGTTGCCGCCGGTCCACAGGAGCAGGCTCGGATGATTCCGCAACCGGATGATCGTACTCTTCACATCATAGATAAATACCTTGCTCTGCAGCGGCCATTTCTGAGATCCTCTCTTTCCCCACCGGCCCTGCGTTCCTCCCGTCGTCCAGAAATCCTGCCACACCAGCAGCCCGTCTTTATCCGCTTCCTTAAAGAAGGCATCCGGGGGGGTAATGCCACCGCCCCATACCCGTACCAGATTCAGGTTATCATTCTTGATTAATCCCAGTTCCTGCGCATACCTTGTCGAATCCCGCTTCAGCATCAAATCCGGTACCCAGGCTCCCCCTAGCAACTGTATTTTCCGTCCATTTATATAGAAATCCCGGCGCGCCCAACCATGAACATCACTTACTTTTGTGCTTATGGTCCGTATCCCGAAAATCGTATTGGAGGCATCCGATATCTCGCCGTTTGTAACGTAGCGCAGTTCCAGTTCATACAAATTAGCCCTGCCTTGCCCGTTAGGCCACCACAAATGGGGATGAGCAATCCGTAACGCTTTTACTTTTTTCGGAGATAAGGTGACCATTCGGGTTTCTCCGCTTTTTACCTCTTCCGGCTGCGTAAAAAGCACCTCCGGTCCCTCAAAATTGTGGGGTTTGATAACGACCTGTAACTCCCCCCGGGTGGTGTGGGCACTGTGATTTTCGAGGCGTGCCTGTATCCTGATCCTCGCCCGGTTGGTATCCGGCAGATCAGGTAACTGGGTAATAATATGGGGCTGATTGATCGTAACCGGGCCACTTGCCGTTATATAAACCGGTTGCCAGATCCCTTCTTCCCGGCCCCGGGCCGCCGGAACCCAATCCCAACCAATAGAACACAGCATGGTGACATTTTTCCCGATATCTCCCGTTTGTCCCGAATTTGCATAAAAGGGTCCCAAGGCATTCAACTGGGGGTGGGAGGGCAATCCGGGATAATCCAGGGGGTAGATTTCCACCGCTAAATGATTTTCTCCATGGGGATCAATGGCACCCGTGACATCAAAACGGTATTGGCCAAACATGCCCACCATTTTCGAGGAATCCGCAATTTGGGTTCCATTCAACCACACCGCCGCCCGGTAATTAATCCCTTTAAAACTCAGCCATATATGTTTGCCCTTATACCGTTCAGGCAGCCTGAACGTGGTACGATACCAGTACGGGTCTTTCCATGGATTCCGGTTGTTGGGAAGGTAACTGTATTGAAACAGATGATAGGTTGAATCGAAGGCATCTGAGGCGTCCGGAATGCGCATATTATTCATCCCATAATAGGGACTTGGGTATACCTTGTTGGCAACCAATCCGGCTAACACCGTGGAGGGGACCTGGACCGGGAACCAATAATTTCTGGACTGATATCTGCCCGAGGAGAGTTCGGTTCCGTTTGCTTTAATAATATCTGAACTCTGCAGCTGGAAATGCTTCAGTTCCATGCGATCGGG
>DATFNI010000202.1:0-3484 GCA_035266485.1 Balneolales bacterium | reverse complement strand
CACCGGGATTATGAGAAGGTTCCGGAGCTTCCCTATGGCCAGCAAACTCAGGTTGATTTTGGCGAGTACAATATGACCACTGATGAGGGTGGCCGAAAAAGAATTTACTTCATCAGCTTCGTTTTGTCCCGCTCCAGGATGAAATACAGCTATTACTCCGAGAGGCCATTTACTACCCGGATAGCTATCATTGCGCACGAAGCGGCCATTGTGTTTTTCGGGGGTATGACAAAGGAGTTTGTCTACGACCAGGATACCCTGCTGCTCATTGCTGAGAATTACGGGGATCTGATTATGACAGAAGCCTTCCGTAGCTATGCTGAATATCGTGGCTTCCAACTTCATTTTTGCCGCAAGTCTGATCCTCAAAGCAAAGGAAAGGTTGAGAACGTGGTTAAGTATGTTAAGTACAACTTTTTACGTGGTCGCATCTTTATCGATATAGAAATACTCCAGGGAGAGAGTCTTGCCTGGCTGAACCGTACGGCCAATGCGAAAGAACACTCTACTATCAAGAAGATCCCTCGCGAGGAATGGCTGATTGAACGCAATTATTTGCAGCCCGTTGCCGGGTCGTTTGAAGTAGAAAATGTAAAGGATGAACATGATGTCAGGAAAGACAATGTTATCTCTTACAAAGGCAATTTCTATCGTGTTCCCCGGGGGACCTATCATCCTCCAAAGACAAAGGTACATATTGAACATACCGAGGATAATCAGCTGATTATCTGCAATACGGAAGGGAAGGTAATCGCCACTCATACAATCTATCCCGGCAAAGGCGAAACTGTTGGAGGTTCTCATTATAAGAGGGAGCTTGAGGAGCGTATCGATGATCTGATCGATGGGATATCAAACCAGTTTACGGATCCGGTATTGGTGAAACAGTATTGTCAACGGATACGAAAAGATAAACCCCGATACATCCGGGACCAGATGGGGATAATCAAGAGGCTTCTTAAAAACTACCCCCTGGAAATTGTTGAACAGGCAGTGATCTTCTGCGCCGAGAGTAAAATCTATCGGGCGAAGGATCTGGAAAGCGTTGTTAAGCGGGACTACCTGAAGCAATCCCAGGAAGAGAGTCTTGAGCAACCTGTCGTTATTAAAACCATCAATCAAAATGCGCATAAAATCATACCAGATAAAAGCGATATATCAGATTATCAATCACTAATGAATTAAATCTATGGACACAAAAACGAAAACACAAACCATCAAACAGTATGCTGCCCTGCTCCGCCTGGGAGGCATACAGGAACAACTGGATGAGTTGATCCACAAAGCATCAGAAGAGAAGATATCATACCTGGATTACTCATTGAGTCTGCTGGAAACTGAGATTACCTTGAGATTTGCAAGGGATCTGGAGCGCCGCACAAAAGCTGCCAAGTTGCCGTTCAATCACAATCTGGATCAGTATGACTACTCCTTCCGCAGCGGGATCGGCAAACAACAACTCATGCAGCTGAGGGAATGTATATGGCTCGAAAAGAATTATAATATCGTTCTTATGGGCCCTTCCGGTATCGGGAAAACCATGATTGCTGCCGGCCTTTGTTTTGATGCCTTAAAAAAGGGTTACACAGCATACTTCAGAACCATGGAGCAGCTGAACGAAACCCTGATAATGAAGGACATTACCAGGTCTGCCCGTATTGAATACAATAAGCTACTGAAAGCCAATCTGCTAGTCATTGATGATATTATGATGTTCGTCCTGGATAAGAAGCAGGCGGTTCAACTTTTCCATTTTATCAATCACTTGCACGAAAGGGCTTCATTTATCGTGACAACCAATAAAAGTCCGCAAGAATGGGTGAAAATGCTTGATGATGAAGTGATTGCTACCGCTCTGCTTGACAGAATCCTGTTTCATTGTGAGGTGGTCAGATTAACAGGAACCAGCTACCGGCTTGAAAACCGGAAAACCATCTTTAATTGAGTGGGTCGTTCTTAAATTTTTTGTACGTTTAAATCGAAGAAATGGACATCCTTAATTGCTATTTCTCGTACATCCTTATTTGCCAATTTCTGTACATTGTAAGTTCCCGCTTACACTTGGCAATACATACGATTTCGATAATCTTGTAAATGAATAAAAGGCTAAAAGGCCTAACATTAGGTATACTCCATTTGCTATGTCACGCTTTTTGGCCCAAAAAGCCCGCCATTAGCAAACGTTAGTATACCCTAACCGTTAGCGACAATAACAAGGATTATAATGAAATAAAGGCTCGCAAATCCAAATTGCTCATCAACGATATTTAGGGTTTGCTGATAAAGTCAGTTTAATAAAATTGTAATCTGCCAGGTATTCCCGCGGTTTGATATTTCATTTCAAGTTTTAGCTTCGATCGCACCAAAAGGACGGTTATTTCTGTTGCCACACCAGTTAGCCACCTGGAAATTAAGCCAAAAAGATTGGTTTTCTCATAGTGTATCAAGTTCATTACAAAGAATATACATGCCACCCAGCTTTCTGATGTGTCCTTGAGCCTGGCCCGGATCTCGTTGAGATTATAACCATTCTTACCTTGCCCAAACTTGCCTTCAATGTGATTTCTTTCAGCGGCCTCCTTCCTGGCTTTTCGTTTCTGATAATAACTCTGTTTTGATTTTGCTGGCTTACGTCCCAGTGGTGGTGCCGTTATCCGGATATCCCTTTCTTTCAACCACCACCGGTTTTCCCTGGGGGCATAGATTTTATCCACTTGGACCAGTTCCGGGTAATGACCATGTAATTCTTTGTAGGCTTCCACTTGTTTTATTAAATCGCTGCCCTCATAATAAGCATCCCAGCTTAGGGTATTTATTCGGGCAAAGCCTTGGTCAAGACTGATCCCTAATTTTGAACCAAACTCTATCTGTGCCTTGGTTTTTCCTCTTGGAATCGGCCTTACGTGGGGCTGATATATACTCACGATCCTATCCGAACAGCTATGTGTATTTGTATCATACATCATTTTCTGTTGCGTATAGGCTGTGCGGATAATCCAGAACATACGTTGCTCAGCGTGAGTTAAAGGAAATGGTTTCCCTTTCAATTCAAATTCATCCAGCATATTGTCTACGTGCTTGATATCACGGTTTACACACTCCAGCAACTTACGAGTCATCTTGCGATGAACCCCCTTGCTCTTCTTCTTTTTCTTTGAGTATTCCAGATAAGCTTTATCCATGGCCCGCCGGTAGGTCCTGGGTTTAATCCCCTGTTTATCGTTCAACTCATAGAGCTTGTCGATCATCTTCTCACATTTCTTACGACTTTGATTTAAGATGCCATTGTCTGTCGGGTAAGTGATATACTGATCGGCGACGGTAGCATCGGCCTGCATCTTACCCTTGTTCCTGGGCTCATCGCTGTCGTCTTTCTTCTTCTTATTGTGCTTCTTGTCCTTCTCCTGACTGACCGATTTGATCAAATCGGCATTCAATGTATCAAACGTTTCATGGCCTACACGTTTGCGGATATCCACAAAAA
>DATFNI010000201.1:0-3340 GCA_035266485.1 Balneolales bacterium | reverse complement strand
GGTGGGTCCGAGGCTTTGGACGAACCTTACCTAACGATATCATTCCGAAAGCTGGTCCAGAAACGGGCGCGATGGTTGGTCGTCATTTTCCTCGGCGAAATGTTGACAGCCAGTGTTACGGGTTTTTTCGAAGGTGAGCTTCACAGGGTGACCATGCTGGTTACGTTCATGCCTCTGATCCTTTCCACAGGTGGAAACAGCGGTTCGCAGGCTGCAACATTGATCATCCGCGCCATGTCTGTCGGTGAGTTCGGCTTGCGTGACTGGTTCAGAATCATGAAACGCGAGATCCTGGCAGGATTGGCACTCGGGTTGATCTTTGGAATTTTGGGCCTTCTCCGGGTCACCGTCTGGCAGATGCTGTTCCATCTCTACGGCATTCATTGGTTGTTGATTATGATAACCATTGGAATCTCACTGATTGGCGTCGTGCTTTGGGGTACCTTGATCGGCTCTATGATGCCTTTTATCATGCGCTCCCTGGGTGCCGACCCGGCGGTATCCTCCAACCCGTTTGTAGCAACCCTCGTCGACGTCACCGGGCTTATCATCTATTTCTCAGTTGCAACCTTACTGCTGACCGGTACCCTTTTGTAATAAATGAAATTAACGGATATTTAAGCCCTTCCATTTTTGGGTAGAGGTTTGGATTTTCATCCTGGTTTCATCTCCATACCATATGTTTCGCAAAAACAAAATGTGTTATGCGTCTGCTGATAATCGAGGATGATAAAAAAATATCCGATGCGCTCTCCAGGGATTTGCGGGAAGAGGGTTATGCAGTCGATTTGGCCGGAGATGGTGTATCGGGCGAATACCTTGCGAAAATCAGTGATTACGATTTGATTATCCTCGACATCATGCTGCCTAAGCAAGACGGACTGCAAACATGCGCTAATCTGCGAAAGGACAACGTGTTAACGCCCATCCTTATGTTGACCGCCCTCGATGACGTCTCCGATAAAATAACCGGCCTGGATCAGGGAGCGGACGACTATCTGCCCAAACCGTTTCATTTAGGCGAACTGCATGCCAGGATACGTGCCCTCATCCGCAGAAGAAGCGAGGTACGTACGGCCGTTCTGGAAAACTTCGGGGTCAGGTTGAATTTGGATACCCACACCGCTTATCGCGGGGACAGGGAGATACAACTGTCATCAAAGGAATTTGCTCTGCTTGAGCTGTTTATGATGAATCCCAGGAAGATCCTGTCCAGACAGATGATCTCGGAACACCTGTGGGACATGAACTTCGATCCCCGGAGCAACGTGATTGAATCATTTATCAAATTTTTACGGCAAAAAATCGATAAGGATTTTGACAAACCCCTGATTCATACCGTGAGAGGGTCCGGGTATATTTTTAAGGAGGCATAACTCTATCTATGTTTTCCATCAAATTAAAAATCATCCTGGCCTATACACTCTTATTCGGTGTCATGCTGACCGGCTTTGCCGCCATCATTTATCACAGTACGAAGAGAGCATCCTTTCTGAGGCTGAATACCAACCTGAAAAGCTATTCGATATCATTACGCAACGAGATAGAAGATGAACTGAACGACCACTCTTCCCTGAATATTAATAAACTGACTTCCATAAGGGCCAAAGGGTTGATTGATAAGAGGTTTCAACTGTTTGACCGGTCGGGTAAGGTGATTGCCAAAGATTCCATTCTGTGCCGATCGGATACGCCCAACCTGAAGAGGGTGCTTCATGAGTCGTTCAAATACAGCCGGAAAAAAATTGGCCATCATTGGTATCATATTTTATGGAGCAGGTTTGAGACAGGTCGTGATTCCGTTTATGTCCTGGAAACAGCAGCATCGGTTAAGGACGTGGTCGATGATCTCGACCGCCTGTTCTACCTGTTTTTAATCATCATCCCGGGATGCCTGATCATTACGGATGTTGCCGCCTTTTTTATCTCCAAAGCTGCCTTCCGGCCAATGACGCAGATGGCAGACGCTGCCAAAAACATCTCCGGGGAAAACCTCGATAAGCGCCTCGACCTTCCAAAAGCAAATGATGAAGTAAGAGCATTAGGTGAGACCCTCAACGAGATGATAGGTCGAATAGATCAGGCCTTTAAAAGTCAGAAGAGATTTATTGCCAATGCCTCACACGAGATCAAAACTCCGCTGACAGTCATCCAGGCGGAGCTTGAAATCCTGGAAAAGAAGGTCAAGGATTTAGAATCGAAGGAAAGTATAAAAAATGCCCTTGCCGAAATTGAGAGTTTAACCAAGCTGACGAATTCCCTCCTGACCATCGTAAAACTGGATGCCTCCAAGACGAAACTGCATTTGAGTGAGGTGAGGATCGACGAATTACTGGCTGATTGTGTCCAGATCATGTCCCCTGCCGCAAATGCACGGAATATCCAGATTAATCTGTCTATTGAAGATGCCACAGAAATTCACGGCGATAAAGAAAAATTAAAGAGTGTTTTTCTAAATCTCATAGAAAATGCAATCAAATATTCATTCGCTGATTCAAGTATCTCCATACGACTAAAGAATGGGGACAGTCATAATATTACGATCGAGGTTGAAAATGAGGGTACCGGGATCTCCTCTGCCGATATTCCATATATTTTCAACCGGTTTTACCGGTCCAACGAAATACGGGCCGAAATAGATGGCAGCGGCCTCGGTCTCGCCATAGCAAAGGAAGTTGTAGAACTGCACAGGGGTTCGATTAGCGTGGAGAGTACTCCCGACGAAAAGACATGTTTCTGTGTTACGCTGCCTAAAACCTTTTCATAATGTGAATTCAACATAAGGAGGCTTTGCAAAACCTTTATTTTTATCTCACCAAACCTCTCCTGATTTACAGGAGAGGCTTATGAGAAGGGTTTAGCAAAGCCTCCCATAAATGTTAAGAACCAACCTATCGTCCCGTTAGGGACTTCATATTGGTAGAATACATCGATCCCCCCCGCTGCCATGCCGTCAGGTATGGAATGTACACTCACAGGCGTATACCATACCAAGCGGCACGGCTGTAAAAAAAGGCTTGGTTTTCTACCGATAGTCTATCCCTACGGGATGGTATCGTGTTATCCGTATTTTTGGGCCCTACAAATAGAACAAGAGCGCTGGTTATATTCAACTAACGTGAGGTCTGGATAAAATCCGGCATTGTTGTGCTACGGATAACCGAATTCGGTGGAAATTTCTCCCTTGGCTAACTTATCGTTACCCAAAACTCAATAAATATGGATAAGTTTTGAGATTGATATGACCTGTTTATCAAAGGAAATGTTAAGTGGAAGCACAATCCCGATGGCGATATGGGGCTAAAGCCCGTCTTTTGTACTTTCTTCTTTTCAGTTGGCT
>DATFNI010000200.1:0-6581 GCA_035266485.1 Balneolales bacterium | reverse complement strand
TGGATATGCTGGGTGGTGAACTTTCTGTTGGCCACTCCTTCACCGGCGGCGGCGATAACCCTGACATTCCATCCGTAAAAATCGGGTTACTCGGCGCCGATCTTAAAGCTGCAAACGGCCGCTACCAGATTGCCCGCATCTTCACCGGAGAGAATTGGAATCCCGATCTCCGGGCACCTCTGAGTGCACCGGGCATCGATGTGAAAGAGGGTGATTACCTCCTGCAGGTCAACGGGCAGGATCTGACCGAAGCAATCAATCCCTACAGCCTGTTCGAAGGTACAGCGGGACGCCAAACCGTACTCCGCGTTAACAGCAAACCTGTTACGGAGGGTTCTCATCTGATCACCGTTGTTCCGGTTGATAACGAATTCAATCTCAGACGTCTGGCATGGGTCGAAGGAAACAGGAAGATGGTCGACCGACTCAGTGACGGCAAACTTGCCTATGTCTGGCTGCCTAACACCGGTGGTGGTGGATACACATTTTTCAACCGTTACTATTTTGCCCAGCAGGATAAGCAGGGAGCGGTCATCGACGAACGTTTCAACACAGGCGGATCCGCTGCAGATTACATGGTTGATATCATGTCACGTAAGTTGCATGGTTTCTTCAACAACCCGGTGGGCGATCATCGTCCGTTCACAACGCCAGGTGCAGGCATATGGGGGCCCAAAGTGATGGTCATCAACGAAATGGCCGGATCAGGCGGTGACCTCTTGCCATATATGTTCCGACAGATGGGCATCGGTCCTCTTGTCGGGGAACGTACGTGGGGCGGACTGGTCGGCATATGGGATGCTCCTCCGCTTATCGATGGTGGATACATCACGGCACCACGCGGTGGATTCTATGATCTTAAGGGGAAATGGGCCGTTGAAAACGAAGGAGTTACCCCTGATGTAGAGGTAGAAATGACGCCCAGAGCTGTGAGTGAAGGACATGATCCACAACTCGAAAAAGCTGTCAAAACGGCTCTGCAGATTATGAAAGACAACACCGTTAAAATCCTCCCCGAACCGCCGGCGCCGGTAAAGGTGAGACGCCCGGTTAAGCGATAAATACCGGTCTTGCATCACCCTGACAGGATCTGGACCCTGTCAGGGTGCGCTGCATCATCATACTCATTCAGTTCGTGATTGCTGTATCATGTATATCACGTGTGTAACACCATACAGAAGCAGGAAAATACCGACCAGGTATGATATGAAACCGGGAAAAAGAAAAATCAGTGTTGCCATCATGAGTGAGATCGCACCGATAACGAGAAATCCACCGGTGAGTAGTGTGATAAGTCCGAGTATGATCAAAAACAGGGCAAAAGTGATGGGAATGGATTCAGGGAAAATCCAGATAAAAATACCCGCCAACAACGCTGAAGCTGTCAGAAATGAATTGAATCGGAATAAGAAGAAAATGATGCCCAAAACAATCAGGTATATCCCCACAAAGTAATAGAGAAAATTCGGGTAGATCAGGGCACCTAATCCTGTTAGTATGGCCAGGACTGCATTAATGACTGACCTCGGCTTCTTTTTTTCAGATAGATATATACGAATCGATGTTGCCATGGTAAATTTATCGCAAATGATAACTCATAATAGTGAATAACTTTTGAAGAGCCGGCCTCCAATCCAACCGACTCCTTCCATCCTCATTAGCCAGTTACTACTGACGTCGCAAATTTAACGAAAAAAAAGATACCCTCGTTCGTGGCCTCTACGGGATGATAAATCCCAGTGAAAACATATTGGAATCCAGTCCCGGGTTAATCCTGCCGGTCCAGACATTAGATACATGCGAGTACCGATAACCAAGCGTCACCATCTTCCAAATAGTAACGTGTACGCCGGCCTCGAGTATGATGTTGAAGTTCTTGCCGTTTTTATTCGGAAACTTTTTGGGAAAATAATCTACCCCCACACTTTCATCTAAATAGACAGGTACCTTGTCAAATAATCGTTCTGAAAAAGCGCCCGGAACCAGACCGAAGGCCATGAACTTCTGTGAGGGGGGGACTCCATACCTGTCTGTATATCCAATATGATTTCCCTGGTGAAAATTAAGAAATGTCATCCTGATTCCCGGATGAAAAAGTATTCGATTTTTATGAAATACTATCTGGGAATACTCAAAATCCAGTTTTGAGAAATACATCAGATGACCGAGAAAATTACTCGATTCAGGTGAATATCTGACGGAGACGATTGACTGGGCATTTAGGACCAACGGGAACAACAGTAAGGTCCAGAAAATCTGTCTTTTCCAAAATTTACCCTTGGCTCCCCTGTCGAGTGCATTCATTTACATCATGGATTTTGCTTGAACGGTTCCGAATATTTTCAGTACCAGTGTAATATTTTCTATCATCTTTGATGATTCACCTATAGGAGGCTTTGCAAAACCTCCTACAAACAATATCACAAATTTTCGGATTAATTTGGATGAAAAAAAAGGGATAGCAACGAATTGCTATCCCTGAAACGTAGTTAAACGGTCATTATTTGTTGGGCCAGACACGATACATCACTACACCGTGCGATGGAACAAAACCGCGAATCAGCTCTTCGGTTTTCATGTCTTTGTGTTTCCATAAATCTCTGAGACGGTAAGATGACGCCGCCGGCAGACCAACAGTCTGGGCGTCTGTTGTCATTACTGCCGGCTTGGAACCCCGATTCAATAATAATACGACGCGACTGCCGTCCTGCATAGGTTTCATCCAGATTTCCTGGTTTCCCTGATCCGCGATCTTACGGCCCTCTTTACCCAGCGGATCCTGGTCGACAGCAATGACGTCCTCATTCGTAAGGATCTCTTTTGTTTCAGGACTCATACTGCGCAGATCATTGCCCGCCATCAAAGGCGCAGCAAGAATGCACCAGAGACTGAAATGGGCTTTGTACTCAGTATTTGTCATTCCACCGTTACCGACTTCCAGCATATCAGGATCATTCCAATGCCCCGGTCCGGCATACCGGTACAACCCGACTTGCTGATCGAGAATAAACGTCATGCTCTGCCATGTGTCACGAATATCGCCCGTTGTTCGCCATAGGTTCCCGAGTTTTGGCGCCCATTCCCACGGACTATCCAGACCCCATTCACAGATGCTGAAGACGATCGGGCGTCCGGCTTCTTTCAGTGCATTGTGCATAGCCGTATACCGTTCGATCAGCGGCTTCCCCTGGTTGTAGCAGTTATCGTATTTCAGGTAATCAACACCCCAGCTTGCAAAAGTCTTGGCGTCCTCCTTTTCATGTCCCAGGCTTGCCGGGAGTCCCTGGCACGTTTTGGTTCCGGCAGAAGAATAGATACCAAACTTCAATCCTTTGCTGTGAACATAATCGGCCAGCCATTTGATACCGTGCGGGAAACGTTTGGGATTGCTCTGGAGCTTTCCACTTGCCGTCCGGACCGAATCCATCCAGCAATCGTCGATCACAATGTACTTGTACCCGGCATCTTTCATCCCGGAGGAAGCCATGGCATCCGCCGTCTCTTTTATGATGTTTTCATTGATGTTGCATCCAAAATGATTCCAGCTGTTCCACCCCATTGGCGGAGTTTTGGCCAGACCATTATCCCATTTGGCTTTTTTGCCATGGACAATGTCACGGCTTCGCACCATGGGTTGTGCCACGGCCGAAATACATAATCCGGTAACAAGTGCCGTCATTATCAAAATCGCAGTTAAGGTACTGCTGCCCCTACTTCCTGAGTAGCCGATCTGTTTTTTCATAACTATCCCTATTTTTGTGTTTTTGCCAGCCATGCTCATCGTGAATAAACCAATAACGAAGAGATACGAATATCTCCGTTAAATTCCGCATCTGACTATTCATTACATGCCTTTTGAATCTGTTGTTTTTGGCATCCGGTAATTGGAAACGTCCGACAACGAACCCATGGATTTCGAATACGGCTGCAGGTAAAAAATATAGTGATAGTCTTTCCCGGTCTGCAGCCGGTTTTTAGGCATAGGCCTGGCATTTGGACTCCATGTGTCGATGCCGCCCACGCCCATCTGTTTGTAATCCAGGTTCACCGTGATGTAATTCCGGTCGGGCAGGTCATCGATGTGGGTGGCCTGCTCCAGGTCTCCCAGCGAATACGGCCAGGCGCTCACACTCAGGGTCGGGTCACCTACCGCCAGCAGTCCCTCGCCCGCCTTGTTCGTGAAGGCCACCCAGCGCACATCACACCGGTTCCCGTTCTCCTGCGGGCGCACATAGTCGGTCCACAGACTGTCCACCGCTCCCGAGTAAGTGCCCACGTCGGCCCCGCTCTTCTTATCCATGTAGTTCGCCCACGGGCCCCGCCCGTACCAGCTCATCCTCCCATATTCTTTCGGAATGCGCAGCTCCGCGCCCACCTTCGGGATATCCGGGGGAACATTCCCGATCGGTTCCAGATCCTGGGCTACCTTCACCGCCCCGTCCCCGTAGACCGTGTACACCGTCTTCCAGGTCGACTCGCCCACCGGCAGGGTTCCTTTCACTGTGATCACTACCCTTTTCTGATCCGGCTGCGTTACACTCACCCCGCTGACCTTCCGGCCCGGACCCGCCTGCTTCCACCCGTTCAGCGAGCCCCGGAACCCGGCGATGTCGTTGTCGGTCGGTGCCCGCCAGTAGTTCGGCTGCAGCGGCCCGCTGATCAGCTCATGGCCCTTCCAGCTGTAGCTGGCCAGGGATCCGTCGCCTTTATTCACACTCACTTTAAACCCGTCACCGCTCACGATCACCGTACCACCGGACTGGCTCACGCTCACCGGGCTCATCCCGTCCAGGTCGGCCATCGGGGCCGGGGCCGTCGCCCAGGGCATCTTGAACTGGTCCCAGGCCACCATAAAGCCCTTCTTCGCCCAGAACTGCCCCTCTTTCAGGTGCACGCTCAGGTTCAGCCAGTATTCCCGTCCCGGTGCCAGGTCCGGCTGGTGGACCGGCAGGTTCAGCCGCGTCCAGCCTCCCGCCGGGGTGCTCAGCGTGTCGATCACTCCCGACTGGATCACCTTCCCGTCCCGGGTCAGCTCCCAGTGCACACTGTACCCGCTCAGGCTGGTGTGGTAGTACCCGTTGTGGATGGCTACCTGGCCTTTGGACAGGTTCATCGCCCGGAAGTCCACATACTGGTAGACATGCTTGACCTCGTAGTAGGCCGGCTGGGGTTTGCGGTCGGGAAGGATGAACCCGTTGATGTTGAAGTTGGCATCGTTGGGCTTGTCTCCGTAGTCGCCCCCGTAGGCCCAGAACCAGCGGCCCTGTTTGTCCTTCTTGTACAGGCCCTGGTCGACCCAGTCCCAGATGCAGCCTCCGATCAGGTTCTTGTGGCTGTCGATCGCTTTCCAGTAATCTGCCATATTTCCGGTTGAATTACCCATGGAATGGGCGTATTCACACATAAAGACCGGTTTCGTCGTTGATTTGCCCAGTTGTACCAGTTCCTTTGGAGTCGGGTACATGTAGCTGTTCATATCTGCCACGCTGTTCATCTGTTGATCGTGGATGGGGCGGGATGGATCCACCGCCCGTGCATAGGCAGCCATGATCTTGAAGTTTTCGCCATAACCATTCTCGTTGCCAAGCGACCAGATGATCACCGAGGGATGATTTTTGTCCCTCGCAATCATTCGTTCGATGCGTTGAAGACAGGCGTTGGTCCACAAAGGATCGCTGCCCGGCAACAATTCCCTGTGTATTGAAATACCATGTGATTCCAGGTTCGTCTCGTCGATCACATACATGCCGTATTTGTCAAACAGGTAATAGTAGCGGGGATCGTGGGGATAGTGCGAGAAGCGGACCGTGTTGATATTCCCTTCCTTCATCAGCTTGAGGTCTTTCACGATCCACTTGTAATCCATGGCCCGGCCGTGATAGGGATCATGGTCGTGAATATTCACGCCCTTCAGTTTTACCGAAACGCCGTTGACCAGCAGCATGCCGTCCTTGATCTCGATGGTGCGGAAGCCGGTCGTCGAACGTGCCGCTTCGATTACCCTCCCATCCGCATCTTTCAACACCAAAACCACATAATAGAGATTGGGAGTCTCAGCACTCCATTTTCGCACATCTTTCACCTTACCCCGAAGTTCGGCTATCCCATCCGTCCCGGCAGGCAAATCCGTCAAGGTGTGTCCACTCAGAAAGGGACCGTTGCCGATCTGCTGGCCCTGTTCATTATACAGATACGCATCTACCTGGGCCGGTTTCAAATGTTCACCGGTATTATTCCGAACCTTTGCCGTTATGTGAAGCAAGCCGTCTTCGTACCGGTCATCCAGCTTGGCACGCACGAAGAAGTCCTCCAGGTGCTCTTTGGGCGTCGAATACAGGTACACCCTGCGGAAGATCCCGCTGAACCGCCACATGTCCTGGTCCTCCAGGTAGGAGCCGTCCGACCAGCGGAATACTTCCACGGCCAGCTCGTTGTTCCCTTTCTTCAGGTAGGGAGTCAGGTTGAACTCGGCCGGGGTCATGCTGCCCTGGCTGTACCCGACTTTCTTCCCGTTCACCCAGATGTAGAAGGCGCTCTTCACCCCGCCAAAATGGATGTACACTTCGCGCCCGTCCCAGTCG
>DATFNI010000199.1:0-2903 GCA_035266485.1 Balneolales bacterium | reverse complement strand
GTGTCGTTTCTCTTATCACTTCCTCTACCGTCGTCACCCCCTCTTTTACCTTTTCCACGCCCGATTGCCGCAGGGTAACCATACCCTCAGCCAGGGCCTGCTTCTTGAGTTCGTGGGCACCGGATTCTTTAACCACCAATTCAGAAAGCGCATCACTCACCGGCATTAACTCGATCAGGGCCACACGTCCTTTAAAACCCGTGCCGTTGCAACGCTCACAGCTGGAGCCGTGGAAAAACTTATGCTGACTCTGCAGACCTAATTCTGCAACAACTTCCGGCTCGGGGTTATACTCGGTTTTGCACTGCGAACAGATCCGGCGCACCAGGCGCTGGGCCATGACCAGTCGAACCGATGAGGCCACCAGAAAAGGTTCGATGCCCATATCGATTAACCGTGTGATTGCCGAGGGAGCATCGTTGGTGTGCAGGGTGGAGAATACCAGATGCCCGGTCAGGGCCGAGCGGATGGCAATCTCGGCGGTTTCCTTGTCCCGGACCTCACCAACCATGATAATATTAGGGTCCTGCCGGAGAATGGCGCGTAGTGCAGCTGAAAAGGTGAGACCGATGTCGCTTCGGACCTGGGTCTGATTGATGCCCGGCAGGTTGTACTCAATCGGATCCTCGATGGTGGTGATGTTGACTTCCGGAGTATTTAGTTCGCTCAAAGCTGCATACAACGTGGTTGTCTTCCCGCTGCCGGTTGGACCGGTGACGAGGATCATGCCGTAGGGATTGGAGATAGCTTTACGGAACTCACTAAGGTTCGTTTCATCAAAACCAAGCTGCCGCAGTTCCAACCGCTGTTCGCTCTTGTCCAGTATCCGTAGTACGATCTTTTCTCCAAATTCCGTTGGGAGTGTGGAGACTCGCAGATCCACGGTCTTTTTGTCTTTTTCGATGCGGATCCGACCATCCTGGGGCCGGCGTTTTTCGGCGATATCCAATTTAGCCATTATCTTGATACGGGATAAGATGGCATCCTTTTGTAACGGGGAAAGTTCTCCCATTTTTTGCAGAACTCCGTCCAGTCGATAGCGCAGGCGGAAGGATTCCTCATAGGGTTCCAGGTGGATATCGCTGGCCTTCATGTTGACGGCGTTGTGAATGATGGTATTGACCTGGCTGACCACGGAACCATCAAAGAGTTTTTTTGAGCTGACACTGCCATGAACGGCTGGATTGATTTTGGGTACTGTTATTTGCTGGATCGACATAAATAAATCTTCTTGTCAGAAATCATCCATATGGATGGCCTTTTACATCACGAATTAGCAGGCCTGCTCTTATTTTAAGATGTCTATAAATAAAGGCCAATCATTTCTATTTATTTTTTTTCTTGATTACCGTTATAGCTATCCAGTGCATCTGCCTCGCAGGTTTGGCCCTCCCGGACCCTGCGACAAACGAAACTATTGCCGGCAGGTGGAGGAAGAAGGTTGCATCTGCCGGATTCCGAACGTTTTCAAGACACATGCGGTGCCGGCTTCACCTTATGACAGTTTAATCATACTTTATAGGTATATGTTATTATGACACTTATAAACATTCAGAGTTATCTGCTTATTGCTGTTTCTACTATATGTTCATTTCTTTCTTGCTCGTCTTCTTTTCGCCTGCTGCAATTCAGACGTCGATTTGCCGGGTCTTAGGAAAAATGTAAAATCCCAAATAAACTTAGTATACACACAAGTACGCATAAAACTGTAGCGGTAAGTATTGAAGATATAAACCATTTCCTCGAGAGTTCCACATTCTTCCAGTTTTTTAAATCTTTCTTGTAGCTGATGGAAAGCACAATCATTACTATGGTGGCAACATAAAGTGGATTTATTCCGTGTGACTGTAAAAAAATTCGCAGATTATCTATCTGCTTGTCTTCGTTAGTTTGTATCATTGTTGAATATTGATTTGATTATCAATGATTTGTTTACTCGCTACTTTTGTTACATCTCTGACGGCTACCGTTCCAATTCCAGCTCCAGGTAAAAGTCTTTCCATACCTACATCAATAAGACTATGGGCACTTAATTTAAATAGCTCACTGATTGATATATTTCCGGAACCAAAAGCTAGTGAATTCACTGTCTGAGACGCAAAATGGGCAGATTCTGCGTACGTTCCAACCGAAAGACTAAATTCCGTCAGTTGTACGCCTTTTGACATCATTGGCAATCCGTACTCGCCTAGAACACCATCTGAACCATAGGCTAATATCGCACCGCCAGCGATCATACCAAGACCTAGAGCTGTCGTACGGTTCGCATTTTTAACAACTTTATCTGATGTTTTAGTTACGATTCCCAAAGTCGTCTTTATAGAACTCGTGACCTTACTTTTAACGTCATTAGCTTTTGTAGTCAAAAAAGATGTAAAATTATTACCAAACTCAATAGTAGTTCTAGGATAAGTCTTGCAACACAAAGGCCCTTTATAAGGATCTGCCCAACTTTCCCCATGCGGGTCCACGAGTCTCAATGGATTATCAAGAGTATAATTATATGGACTGAAGCTTGGATATTTCTTTGACATAGGATCCACACTCAAAAACCCCCCCAGCCAGCTATCGTAATACCTTGCACCGAAGTAATCATACCCGGTCTCCCCATCCCTATACTTGCCCGTGAACTTGTAACGGTCGAATTCAGAAGAAACATGGCTTCGGATAGGCATGATCGAACCGTACGGGAAATAGTCATCATAACCCACCACATTGCCACTCGCATTCACCGTCATCTTTATGCTGCCCACCTGGTCTTTCAGGTAGTAATAACGGGCCAGGGTATTTACACCACTCCTTTGAATCTGTCCGATGTTATCGTTGGCCTGAATGTTATAAGTGATCTTCGAGTGGTCGGCTCTATCCACTATGACCTCGTTCTTTCCCGCCAAACTGTTTAT
>DATFNI010000198.1:0-3791 GCA_035266485.1 Balneolales bacterium | reverse complement strand
AGCAGTTACATAGGCGGAGATTTCACCAATCAACCCCAGCAATACTATGCGGTTGCGGGGAATGCCCGGGCTATGCGTGAACGATTCCGATTAAAAGATGCCAGTACCGTCAACAACTGGGGAAATGATATTCTGAGCTTTAAGATCGACCAGCCGCTGCCTGATAACGGATTCAGCCACACTACAGCCGCTTACAGCTTTTACCACAGCTGGTACGCCAAAGACAATTTCCTCTACTTCTACAAAACGGTCAATACAGACAAACTTCGTTATTTCCAAAGCCCCTACAACAACAAAAATCAATTGAGTGATTTTAAAATTGATCAGTTATTTGAGCTCACGGCTCCATTTGGCGGACTTTGGTCGACCGGTTTTACCTATCACAATTACCAGGTACTCTACCAGGAAGAATCCATAAAATTTCCAGGATATGGAAAGAACTTTACGAGTAACGAGTTCGATACGTATCTGCAATACGATCAACAGGAATGGAATAAGGTTCACCTGCACGTTGGTGGACGAATTATTTATTACAGCGATGGATCCTTTCTTCGTTTTTCACCACGGCTTAAGCTGAGGATCCTGCCTGAAAAACCGGTATCATTTGGAATTGGATACAGCCGCAATTACCAGTTTCAACATCGCCTGACCATCGATCACGAATCCAGCTCCGATATCTGGGTGCCAACAACCAAAAATGAGGCACCCTCTTCTGATGATTATTGGAGTGCCGGCGTTTACTTTCATCTATTCCCAAAATCATATTTTCAGGCTGAGGCTTATTTAAAGTTTTACCACAACCTCAGGCTCGAAGATCTTCAATATGCCGTACTCACTCAACAACCAGTCTACACCCCATGGTTTTATCAGAACTCCGGACGTGCTAAAGGGGTTGAATTCTCATTTCAGCAATATTTGGGTCCGGTTTTATGGAGTAGCTCTTACACATTATCACGTATGGATATTAAAAATGAGGCCGTTGCCGGGAGTAACTGGTATCCGGCAGAATGGGATCGCACACATTCGGTCACAACTGGCCTGCAGGTACCCTTATTCAAAGGCCTGACCACTTATTTTAACGGGATGTTCGCCAGTGGCTCTGCCAACCCGTTACATCAGTATGACTCTTCAGAACCGGCACGCCTCCCACCTTATTACCGTGTCGACGCCAGCCTGACTTATCACCAAAAAATTGGTGCTACAAAGTGGGATCTGACCCTATCCCTTTATAATATCCTGGACAGAAAGAATGTATGGTACCGCGATCAGTTCCTGGTGGTAGATAACGCAACAAGCATCCCGGGACTCGAGTACCTGCCGGCCAATGTGTACGATCTCGGATTCCAGCCTTCTTTCACTCTGAATGTCTCTTTCTGATATGTATGGCATTCAAAAATGCAAAACCTAAAGCAGAACCACATCTCAGCCGGACAGCACCTTCAAAATGACCTCAAGATTGTGGAAAAGCATACTGAAGAAATTCTCAAACGCAGGAAGCAACCGGGGGACAATAATTCCGAACATAATCAGGCCGACATACACCTTTAAAGGCAGCTCGATGAAAAATACGTTGGCCTGAGGCATAATGCGGGCAAAAATGGCAAATGTCAGATCCATCAGGAAAAACACAATGATAAACGGTGATGCAACCTGAACCCCAATCACAAACAGTTCACCCGCCATCTTGACCAATTCCGGTGCCGGTGCAGCCATGTGAACAGTACCAAGAGGAACTATCTCAAAACTCTTCACCATGGCCTTAATATAGATTTGATCACCGCCTATTGCCAGGAAGAATATGGTGCCCAAAAGGATGAGCATCTGACTGATCACACCGTTTTGCTGCTGCGTCAACGGATCAATCACACTTGAGAAACCCAGCCCGACCTGGATGCTGATAAACTGTCCGCCAAATTGGACACCACCAAAGATAAGCTGACCGACCAGGCCCATGGCCAAACCAACCGACACTTCCTTGAATATGGCAATAATGACGTCAAACGAGTTTGCCGTAACCGGAATAGTAGCACCCTGTAATGGTATGACCGGGTAAAGCAGCACAGTAACCATCATGGCAAAGAAAAGTTTGACTCTCTTGGGTATCATTTCCGAACCGAAAAAAGGGGCAGTCATCAGTATCGAGCTGACGCGCACGAAAATCAGGAAAGCGGTTAATATGAATGGGATGGATAGAAATGACACGGGGTAAAATACCTGGGTACCTAAGTACTCTCAACCTACAGTTAATGGGCGAGAATGGGGATGAAATTGAATATTCTTTCCATAAAGGTGATCATGTATTGAAGCATGTAGCCTATAAACAGGAACAGCAAAACAACTATAGCTGCCATCTTCGGCACATAACTCAGTGTCATTTCCTGGATTGATGTCGCCGCCTGCACAATGGATATGACCAGGCCAACAACCAAAGCTGCAATAAGTAATGGTCCGGATAGGACTACCGTCGCTGTGAGCATCTGCTGAATCCAATAAACACCTACTTCTGTATTCATTTAAACCTCCGTCACTTATAGCTTTTAATCAGTGATTCCACAATGAGATACCATCCATCTGTGAGCACAAATATGAGGATTTTGAATGGCATGGATACCATAACAGGCGGCAGGAACATGATACCCATCGACAGCAAAACCGACGAAACGACCAGATCGATGACCAAAAAGGGCAGATAAATCAGGAAGCCTATCTCAAAAGCGATTCTTAGTTCACTTATCACAAATGATGGCACGATAACATATAACGGCATGGCATTTACATCCTTTACCGTTTTCATTTTGGCAAGATCCATGAACATGAGGAGATCTTTTTCACGCGTCTGTTTGATCATGAATTTCTTCAAAGGCACCGATGCCTGGTCCAGCGCTTCCTGTTGGGTAATCTTGTCCTTCATATAAGGCTGGATCGCATTCTGATTGATCTGTTTGAAAACCGGTGCCATGATGAAAATGGTCAGAAACAATGCCAACCCGATAAGAACCTGATTGGGTGGAGCCTGCTGGGTCCCCATAGCGTTACGCATGAAGAAGAAAACCACAACAATTCTCGTAAAACTTGTCATCAGAGTGATGAACGCAGGGCCAAATGACAATACGGTCAGCAGTATCAAGATCTGAATGGCAGTCGAGTAGTCGCTTTTACCATTCGGTGGGGTAATACTCAGGTTGATCTTTGGTATCGAACCAATATTTATACCCTGGTTTTGGGCGCTCGTGGATTGACCCGAGGCACTATTGGTTGTGCTCTGGCTCTGCTGGGCAGAGGCATGATCCGGCCAGGCAACCAGTGTTAGTGCTGCGATAATGGTGATGAAGGCGAAATGACGAATCATGGAATCTTTCTCAGGATCTCATTTTTTGAATACCGGAAAAAATGTTCGAAAACGAGTTGGAAATGGAACTCAGGTCTTTTGGGTCGGGCGGAGACCACTCATCTTTATTCAGCCGGGACAGCAGAGTCATGTTATTCCCGGCAACACCTATCACCCAATACTCATTCTGAAATGCGATAATTTTAATCGTCTGACCCGGTGCGAGTTGCTGCTCACC
The DNA here is from genome assembly GCA_035266485.1 of Balneolales bacterium. Lineage (GTDB taxonomy): Bacteria > Bacteroidota > Rhodothermia > Balneolales > DATFMH01 > DATFNI01. Next base: position 225 of record DATFNI010000198.1, on the reverse strand, counting down.
AACAACTGAAAAAAGCTGCTGATTACCAGGTTTTTCCCTGCGACGGTTCCACAACCAAACCCCGCCCAGTAAGAGCAGCAAAAACAGGAATGCCGGAAGCGCATTATAGAACAGGTTGGGGTTGGCACTGCTGTGTATGGCTGCACCTGACCTGCCGAGCACCGTCCGCAGACTGTCCAAACGCATCTGATCAGCCGCATTGAGCGATGTCGTCGAGTTATCATT
>DATFNI010000197.1:0-6551 GCA_035266485.1 Balneolales bacterium | reverse complement strand
GTTAAGCACTTACATTTTACATTTGTAGCAAAGAAGGCAATTAATCAAATTATTTTATGGAAACGCTTTTTTGAGCTATATAATGTTAAAAAAAATTATTTCTAGCAATGAAAAAAAATGTTGCTTATTGTAAGCGCTTTCATTTATATTCAATGTAAATACTGGTAAAAGCCAGTTAATGAGGTAATCGAGGAGGTTTGGGTATATGTTGTTTCACACCTCCTTTGTCAATTTTGAAAATTAGAGGGTCAAAAATAATTACGGATTTATGAGGAAGTGCTGCTACTATCTTTTAGTGGCTGCCGTAATTGTAGGGTGTCGATCTACTGTAAAACCTGCTGAGAATGTAATAGCTCAGATCGGCAATTATGCAGTTACGAGTCAGGAGTTCCAAGCTGCCTTCAGACAGTATTATTATCGAACCGGTCAGGCTATACCAGTAAACCCGGTCACGATGAAATCAGTGCTCGACGGTCGGTTTGATACCTATGTGATGGCCACATATGCTGCGGATCGTGGCTGGGCCACTGATGCCTGGAGCCAGCATCGCAGGGATATGATCAAGCGTCAGATCTATACGAAGGAATACCTCAAGCACATGGTCTATGATACGGTTCGCGTATCGGAGAAAGACACCAGGGAATTATTCTACCGCTTAAACACCAAACTCAGAGCTTCTCATTTATACGCCCCTGACAAGGGAACGATCGATTTGCTTTACAGTGCGCTGAATAATGGCGCCAGCTTTGATTCCCTTGCCAGGCATACATTTAATAATGCTTACCTGGCCAATCATGGTGGCGATGTCGGAGTTTTTGGGGTGGATGATATGGATATCGCCTTTGAGAATGCGGCCTACTCATTGAAAGTGGGCCAGTATTCAAAACCGGTCCGAACCAGCGAAGGATGGAGTATCGTAAAACTGACAGGGCGCTATCCCAAACCGATTATCACAGAATCGCAGTATAATCGGGAAAAGTCCCGCCTAAAGACTTTTGAGATGAAGCGGAATCGGGAAATGGCATCCCGCGAGGCGATCTCTCAAACGGTAGAAAAATTACATATCAGGGATTCTGTCGTTCGACAGCTGTGGGGGAAGATTGGTGAGGGGAGGCTGTCATTCGATCATTATGATCCAAACAGGAGAGAATCGGGTTTGAGTCTGCGCGAACTACACGATTCATTGATTTGCCACATAGAAGGGTTCTCATTTTCGGTAACAGACTTTATCCGCGAGTCCTACCTGACTCCTGATATAACAAGGCAGAGAGCGGTCGCATACGGCACCTTTTCTGACTTTGTGAAAGGACTTGCCTATCGCTCATATGTGATCCACCGGTTTAAGCTGTCGCCCGCCTTCGGGAACCCGGAAGTTAACGCCTGGGTGGAATCATCATTCAATAACTATTTAGAGAACAGGGTAGAGGATAGTCTGAAGGCTTCCATTGAGGTTACTGATGATGAAATGAGGGAAAAATATTATGAGAATCCCCAGCAATACGACAGTCCCCTCATGATTGATTTGGCGCGTATTGTTGTCGCTTCGGAGAAGGACGGGGAAAAAGTAGTCGGGCTTCTTAAAAAAGGGATGAAATTTTCAGAGGTCCTCAGGAAGTACACAACCAGTGGAGAGGATCTGATGACCGGCGGGGATCTCGGGTATGAACCCGTAACGAAATACGGAAGCATGGCAAGAACCCTGGGTGCATTAAAAGTCGGGGAAATTGCCGGCCCGCTGAAGTACACGCCGGGAATCTACTACGTCTTCAAGTGCCTGGGGACCAAAGATGCCAGGGTTGCGAACTATGAAGATGTAAAAGGTGTGCTCGAAACCGAAGTCCGTCAACAGAAATTTGTCAACCTGCGCAGGAAAGTCTTGCAGGAAACCAAAAAGCAGCACCATGCCTATGAGGATTTGGAGAAGCTGGAAAATATAAAGATTGAAATTTGACTGTAATTCATGGAAAAGCTGATACGCAGATTATCACTGGTTGGTATCCTTATGCTGCTGGCAGCCATACCGGTATGGGCCCAATCGGGTAAGATTACAGGAACAGTAACTGATGCCCAGACCGGGGAACCTCTTCCCGGGGCAAATGTTGTAATTGAGGGAACAACCGTTGGTGCAGCGACAGATCCGAGCGGGAAGTACCTGATACTTAATGTCTCGCCCGGTACCTATAATATTCTTTGTCGTTTCATTGGATATACGACTAACAAGGTGGAAGGCGTCGTTGTTCGAACGGAATTGACCACGACCTTGAATTTTAAACTGGGGACAGAGGCCATTCAGGGCAAGGAAGTCGTTGTCGAGGCCAAGCAACAGCTTGTGTTGAGAGATGTTACAAGCTCGGAGGCGCGGGTCAGCAGCCAGGAAATATCAAAATTGCCCGTTCAGGAACTGAGTGATGTTGTTAAGTTGCAGGCTGGGGTAAATGTTGATAACGGGGGTGGTATTCATATACGCGGCGGCCGGTCCAGTGAGGTTTCTTATGTGGTCGACGGCATACCGGTGACGGATAACTACGACCACAGCCAGGGACTGCGCATCGAGAATCAATCGGTTCAGGAGCTACAGGTTATTTCGGGTACGTTCAATGCAGAATACGGACAGGCGATGTCCGGTATTATTAATGTGGTCACCAAGGCCGGATCCAATACCTGGAAAGGTGATATCCGTGGCTGGGGTGGTAACTATCTGAGCGGAGATGGTTACGTTTGGGACGGCATACCCACGATGGCCAGAAACTACAAGCCTACCAATCAGTATGACTACAGCGCCAACATCTCCGGCCCAATAGTTAAGAACAAGGTAACCTTCTTCTTAACCGGCAGAAAATTTCATAACGACGGATGGTTATACGGAAGAAACGCTTACTCACCGCATGGTCCCTACATGGATACGCTTGCTGCCAATGCGGATCTGACTAATTATCGCACATTGTATAACGAGCAGGTTGATGCGGCAAGATCGTGGTATACATTGACGACTGACACTTTAAGGGGGCGCGCTTTTACCATCCTGAGAGACAGCGGTACCAGGGACAGTTCTCTGGTCAATATGAATCCATATGACAGCTACAGCTTCCAGGGCAATATGCAGGCAAACATCTCCAGGAAATTGAAATTTAACCTGATCGGAGCCTATGGAAATGAAAAGGGTCAGGGTTATAATCACAATCGACGCCTGGTGCCATATGGTGATCCATCCTATTACAGGGAAAACTTCTCATTCAATTTTAAAACGACCTACACACCGGGTTCCCGTACCTACCTGACGTTTAATGGTGCCGTGACCAGCAACCGGTATAAGCGGTATTTGTACGACAGTCCGTGGGATCCACGCTACTTTAATTATGACAACATCTCCACTTATGGGGGCGTCTCTCCGGGAGGACAGTACTTCTTTGATGAATTAGGAACAGACAACAATCGGTTTAAACGACGTACCAAGGGGCTTATCCTGAAAGGTGAGGTAACAAGCCAGGTTACGGATGAGCATCTGGTAAAGGCAGGCATTCAATTTGAGGCAGACGAGTTATCATATAATAATATCAATCTGCAACCGCTGGATGAGGTTGCAGGCATCGTACTGCCGAAAAATCTGCCTGCCGAATGGCAGGGGAAAGTACAACTGGGAATTCCACCCGACAGCACGACAAATCACCAGAGCTTCACCCAGAAGCCATGGACCATGAGTGGCTTTATTCAGGATAAAGTCGAATACAAAAATCTGATCGTTAATGTTGGGCTGCGCCTGGATTATTTTCAACCCAATGCGCGTATACCGGCTGACCCAAGAGATCCGGATATAAATAATCCTATAAGGCCGGCGAATCAGCAGAAGACGCTTCAGGAACGCCAAGCATACTGGTGGAAAGCAGTGAAGCCGAAATGGCAGATTAGTCCTCGTTTAGGGGTTGCCTACCCAATCACTGCCAATGGCGTTCTGCACTTCTCATATGGGTACTTCTTCCAGATGCCGTCTTATGAATACCTCTATTCCAACAGCCAGATTATTCTGCCTCAAACAGCAGGGGTTTACGGGATATTTGGAAATCCGGATCTGAAACCTGAAAGCACCGTCCAGTACGAGCTGGGACTGAAACAGCAGATTCTTGCGGGCACGGCGATAGAAATAACCGGTTTTTATAAAGATACCCGCAATTATGTTTCGTCGGGCATTATTCAGCAGACTGAAAATCCATCGGTGTATTATGGAACCTATATTAATCGGGATTTTTCGAACACCAAGGGTTTAACGTTCTCATTAACCCAAAACCTCGCCCAGAAAATCAACCTGAGCATCGATTATACCTATACGGATGCCGAGGGAACAAATTCCGATCCTACCGCAGCGTTTTTCCAGGCAACCTCGCAGGGTGACAAAACCGGTCAGTTGCTGACAAAATATTTGCAGATTCTTAACTGGAGCCGTCCTTCCGTATTGAATGGCTCCCTCTTTTACACTGATCGTACATGGGGTGGAAGCATCCTTGCTAAGTTTGAATCCGGAACGCCATACACGCCGTCGACGCCATTTACTGTTCGTACCGGTCCAACTGCATCAACTAAAACACTGACCAATACGGCCCGCCTTCCAAGTCGCTTTTCACTGGATTTAAACCTGTATAAAAACTTTTCGCTTTTTGGAAGTGCGAGCGTTCAGATCTTTCTGAATGCTTATAACTTATTGGGTTCCAAGCTTATAAATAATGTATATCCAGATTCCGGGGAACCGACGCGGCCATTAATCGTACCCACAGCAATCAGTCCGGGGTATTTCAATAACCCGTCCTACTATGCTGAACCCAGGCGGGTTCAGATCGGAGCACAATTTTCATTTTAACACGTGACGATATCATTCCATGCGTACCAAATCATTTTTCATACTATCGTTTCTGACGTTTTTTGCCGGCGGTGCTCCTGCGATTGCACAAACTCAGGATTATCATCCCAGTAAAGAAAGAGCAATCGACGGGGCGATAGAGCGGCGATCCATCATGGATGCCAACCAGTTGCGAGCGACGTACTACAATACCGGGCATGCCGGTAAAGAGGCGAATACTCCAGATGAGATTCAGTTTGAGTATCCCAAAAATACGGGACGAAATTACATGTATTTCGTATCGGTGATGGTTGGTACTGAGGTGTCTGACGAATTGAATCCGTCCAAGACTTTCCCAATAGTCGACGTGGCAGCCTTCCGTGACAGCCGCACCGGAAAACGATGGACGCTGGCAGGAGTGGACGGATATTTCAACCCTGACAGCAAAGAATTAGCAAGAAGTGACCGTGGGCCGAATAATCTGACAACCAATACCTGGCCGGCATACTGGCCCGATAAACGGGAAAACGGGGGAGATGGATGGCCGGGGTCATGGAACGGTTACTTTGGAAAGAACCAGTTTAATGCCGATCTCGAGTTCTATTACAAGGCAACAGATAACCTGTACACAAAATATCTGGACAGTAATGTTAACCGGTTTCATCCTGATAAAACAGATTCTTCCAGAGGGGGACTCGGACTCTATCTGGATGTCCGGGTTTTGGCCTGGACCCAGACACTGATCAACGCCGATCATTTCAATATTTTTGAGGTGACAAACGGCAGCTCTTACGATTACGATAAAGTAGGCTTCGGGTTATGGATTGCCGACCTTGTTGCCGGAACTGCGAGCGATGACCAGCCATTATTCGACGAGTTACGGTCCGTCGCTTATCTGACGGATATAACCCGTTATCCGGCGCCGCCACAATTTGATGGCCCGATTGGCGAAATGGGGCTCAAATTTCTGGAAACACCGAGTAATTCCGTTGATGGTATCGATAATGACGGAGACAGCGATACCTTCAATCCGGCTGATGCGACGTTCTACGACCAGAGCCATGCTGATCTGTACGATCTATTGACAATCCAGGGAGGCGGATTTTATTCGAGAACGGTGCTGATTGATTCCGTGATCCCAAAATTCCAGCCTCTGGACTTCCAGAACAGGACAATTGGCCCCGGATCAAAAATTGTCCTGATCGGACAAGATATGAGCCGTTTCGTCACAATATATCCGCAAGGAGGCGGCAAGATTACTTATAATGGCAACAGTTACAATCTACCCCCGGGTGGATTGTCGGTAAATGAGGATATTTTTCCCGAGAGTGACCCACGTTCTTTAAATAATAATAATCAGACAGATGATGATTATGACGGGTTAATCGATGAAAACACCCCGAATGATCTGGAAAAGAAAACGGCCGTTAATTTTCAATTTGTGCCGCACCCGGTTCGATTTATCAATTATTTGTATTTCCAACCGGGGGATACTATTCAACGGGGATTCTGTGTATCAAACCGTTTAATTCGCCAGCGTCTTAAAAGCGACCCCAATTTTGGAAAAATGATTGTGGAGGATTATGGGGGACGCTGGCTGAATTATAACACGGCGGCTCCAATGATAGACGAGTCGCGTGATGATTATTTTGATAATAATAAAAACTGGAATCCTATAACTGATGACGTAGGAATCCAGGGTGATCCGGATACTCCGTCCCAG
>DATFNI010000196.1:0-3975 GCA_035266485.1 Balneolales bacterium | reverse complement strand
TACGATCGGTAATAAAACCGCATTTATTTTTGAGCCAAACCACCCGGATTCGTTCAGACGTACTATTTCCTACCGTCAACTTTACGAAGATGTCTGTCGTTTTTCCAATGTCCTCGAATCGTTGGGTGTGAAGAAGGGCGACAGGGTTTGTATTTACATGTCTATGGTGCCGGAACTGGTTATTGCCGTACTGGCTTGTGCCCGCATCGGCGCCGTGCATTCAGTGGTATTCGCCGGTTTTTCTGCACAATCGCTGGCAGAGCGTATTCAGGATTGCGGGGCTAAATTGCTGATCGTTAACGACGGCGGACGCCGGGGCGAGAAGGATATCCCTCTGAAAGATATTGCTGATGAAGCATTGGAATCTTGTCCGAGTGTTGAAAAAGTCATAGTCTGTCGCCGCACTAACCGGGATATAAAATTTGTTGAAGGACGTGACTATTGGTGGCACAACCTCATTCGCAATGCCTCTAAAGAGCACAAAGCGGCCGAAATGGACGCTGAGGATCCTCTCTTCATCCTTTATACGTCAGGCTCAACCGGCAAACCCAAAGGTGTAGTGCACACAACCGGAGGCTACATGGTGTACACGAGTTACACATTTCGCAATGTCTTTCAGGTCGCCGAAAATGATATTTATTGGTGTACGGCAGATGTCGGTTGGATAACGGGACATTCCTATATTGTATATGGTCCGCTGTTAAATGGGGCCACCGGCATTATTTTCGAAGGGGTGCCAACCTATCCGGATCCGGGACGTTTCTGGGAGGTTGTCGAGAAGTACGGTGTTACTCATTTCTACACTGCCCCAACCGCTATTCGTGCCCTTATGAAGGAGAGTCTCGATTATGTCAATCAGTATGATCTCAACTCCCTGAAAGTGCTTGGTACCGTCGGCGAACCTATCAACGAGGAAGCCTGGCACTGGTACCACGATAATGTCGGCAAAGGGCGTGCTCCGATTGTCGACACCTGGTGGCAGACCGAGACGGGGGGAATCATGATATCACCGCTGGCCGGGATTACACCAACAAAGCCGGGCTTTGCGACATTGCCGTTGCCGGGTATTCAACCCGTGCTTATGGATGAGCGCGATCAGGAGATAAAGGGAAACAGTGTGCAGGGGAATCTTTGCATCAAACATCCGTGGCCGGGTATTGCCCGTACCGTTTATGGTGATCACGATCGTTACATAGAAAACTACTTCAGCCGCTATCCGGGATATTATTTCACCGGGGATGGTTGTCGTCGGGATGAGGATGGCTACTATCGCATAACCGGCCGTGTTGACGATGTTCTTAATGTATCCGGACACCGTTTGGGAACAGCTGAAATCGAGAATGCGATCGACGAACATCCAAATGTCGTTGAAACGGCTGTTGTCGGTTTCCCTCACGACATTAAAGGAGAAGGCATCTATGCATTCGTTATTGTCGATGGGCAGCCGGAAAATAAAGAGCAATTTCAGCGGGAGGTGAATGACCTGGTGAACCGCATTATTGGTCCGATAGCTAAACCGGACCGGATACAAATTGTCAGCGGATTGCCCAAGACACGGTCAGGTAAGATTATGCGCCGTATCCTTAGAAACCTTGCTGCCGGCGAGACCGACAATTTTGGTGACACCTCTACTTTGTTGGATCCATCGGTAGTCGAAGACATCAAGCAACAGGTTCTTTCCGACGTCTGATATATTCAATCTTCGTATTTGACAGGGAATGGATGTTGTAATCCGTTCCCTGTTTTCCCATTATCCATATAAATCGGCGGCATAAACCGCCACTATTTAAAATAGCCTTTATTTAAGAGAGGCCACCTTTCTAAGAAGATTTTGTTGGGTTACAACAATCTGGAGGATTTATGGGGCTTTTTATAATCACATCAGGTAAATAACGGACCAATCGCAAGAAAAATCAGGCTTGTAAGGATCAGCATGAGTCTGAATCGTGTTCGGCTGAATATTGGATGGAAAAAAAGCCCGTATGACCAGTTACGGTTGATCAGCCATTGATAATAATGAGCCCGGTGAGGGATACCCAGCGACATAGTGACATGACCATGCAACACGGTGAAAGTGAATGCGATTGAGAATAACACCATTCCCGGCATTAAGATGAAATCGGGATCTTCCAGCATAATGCCCATTTGGTAGTACGGCCATGCAAAAAAAACGAAAAGCGGTATGCTGATCAACAAATTGATCCAGAATATTCGCTTGTAATTGCGCACACTAAGTTCTGAGGAACCCCGTACCATATTGGTTTTTGTCAATCGAAAACGATGATATGTTTCAGATAAGTTACCAACCAGTCAAAACCGAAAATATTTTAATCCTATGATATTTTTCGGCTTATTTAAGAAATATTGCACCCGTATTTTGATGATTTGCCTTCACCATATTGGAACGAATCACCATCACAAATGACTGGCAATAAGCATGTCGATATCGCGATAAGGCAAATCATACGTATCCGCAATAAACTTCTTGGTGACGTGATTTTTGTATATGTATGTACCTGACCGAAGGGATGGCAATTTCCAGAGTGCTTCATGTACTCCCCCGGCATCACCGATGTCAATAAGAAAGGTTCCGATGACATTGTTTAAGGCATGTGTGGCTGTACGGGCAACGCTTGATGGAATATTCGGGACACAATAATGAATGACGCCATGTTTTATATATACCGGATCGGAATGGGTGGTTGGACGGCTCGTGGCAACACACCCACCATGGTCAATGACGGTATCGACGATGACACTGCCGTCCTTCATGGTCTCGACCATTGGCTCTGTGACCCAGCAAGGTGCCCGGAAGCCTTCAATAAGTGCTGATCCGATCACAACATCGGCATACTGCAAAGCCGAAGTGAGATATTGGTGATTGGCCATCGCCGTGATGATCCGGCGGTCAAGTGAATTTTCCAGATGTCGCAGTTGCGACAGGTTATTGTCCAGCACAAATACCTGCGCTCCGTAACCCAGTGCCGTGCGGGCGGCATATTCTGCAATGATGCCGGCACCAAGAATGACTACCGTCGACGGGGGGACTCCGGAAATACCTCCCAACATGCTTCCCTGACCCTGGCTGGTGCTCTCAAGGTAGTGAGCCGCTATTTGTATCGACATGGAACCGATAATCTCATGGAGCATCCGAACAATTGGAAATGACTTATCCGGTTCCTGCATAAATTCAAAACCGACGCAGGTAATATTTCTGGCCAGCAATTCTTCAAAATAAGGTTTCTCCTGATTGCCCAGGTGAACGGCCGAAATGAGAATCTGATCTTTATGCATGAGCTTGATTTCATCCTCTGCAGGCGGGGCAACTTTCACAATAAGGTCAGATCTGTTGTATAAATCTTCCTGACGATAGACAATATTGGCACCAGCATCCGCGTATTCGCTATCCGGAAATTTTGCTTCCAGACCGGCATCTTTCTCAACAAAGATTTCATGTCCGTTAGCTACAAGAACAGAGACCCCGCCCGGTGTGAGGCTTATGCGGCGTTCATCATTGGATCGTTCCCTCGGGAGCCCTATTTTCAGCGAGGTATTGGACGAACTTTTTCGGGCTTTCTGTTCTAATGTCTTTAAACCCAGTTCAACTGAAAAATTGGCGGGATTTACGATCTCCATTCAATTAATAATAAGTGGTTGTAATTTAGAGCGTCGAGCATCGATAAAAGTAAATCGAACACTTTAATAATCACGTAACAAATTTTGGATTAATCAACAGTTAATGCAACCTCGTAAAGGCCTGGGCCAACATTTTTTGACGGATGCCAATATTGCAGACAAAATTGTTGCAGCATTGAGAGTGAAATCCGATGCATCTGTGGCGGAAATAGGACCGGGTCCCGGGGCATTAACTGAACGTTTGATCAGACGGTTTCGTGATTTTTGTGCCATTGAAGTTGATGAGAGAGCTATCGAACAACTACATTCCGTTCATCCTAATATAGTGTTATTTCACGA
>DATFNI010000195.1:0-17584 GCA_035266485.1 Balneolales bacterium | reverse complement strand
CTGGATCATACAATTGTTCAGAGTAAAGGAACTGTTGCCTCCGCTGCCGTCATTATTGGCCCCGGAACTGATGCCCCGCCAGCCATTGCGGAACGTGCAGTTTGAGAAGGAGTTGTTCTTGCTTAATATTCCTACGTTCTTGTTCCCTCCGTCAAACAGGCACCAGGTAAATTGGTTGCCACTCCCGTTCATATACACCTGACCCCATGTCTGGGTTGGATCAAGACGTTCAAACCGGATGGGCTGACTGGAGGTTCCATTGGCGATAATTTTGGAGCCGGGCTGGACCGTAATTTCCTTGCCAGGGGCAAAGAACAGATGGACACCCGAGGGAATGGTAAGAGTCGAAGATCCGTCTATTCCTACATTTTGGGTAACACGGTAATATTTCTTGGATAAGGTCATGTTACTCGTGATAGAAGTGGATAAAATTGGAGCACTTTGTCGGGCTTCATAATCAAGTAATGCGTGGATAGTAGTTTGTCCATTGGGTGACCCCCAGCCGGTACATAGATCGTAACCTGGTTCGGCAGTATATCTATTGGGACTGCTTGGCCATTCGTTGTTGCCTGTAACGATATCATGAAAATCGTTAGTCCCATTGACCTTGCCGGAATAATACAAGGCTGGATTTAGGAAACCTATTGGATTTAGACCACCTGCTGTGCCTTCCTCATTCACCAAGGCGGTAAAACTGGCCCACAAAGGTGCGGCTATGCTGGTTCCATAAGTGATTTCAGTTTGTCCTTGATTAAAAATGATATACACCCCATCTGCCACCATCGCCACATCGGGGACATTCCGCATACTAGTCGATCCTTGGTTGGTAGACATATCGATGCCTTTTTGCCAGCTTGGAATAGAGGTCCGTGTACTTATTCCACCACCACTTCCCCAATAGTATGTATTATAATAATGCCAGGGTGTGCTGCTGTATCCATGGTTCCAGACTGATTCAGACGCATAGGATGTACCACTACCGTTCATGGTCAATTCGGTACCACCTACGGTTGTAATAAGTGAGTCATCATCCGGTACCATCAGGTCACTGACAAATGCATCTCCATCTCCAGAGGCTAGAAAAAAGGTTTGTCCCTGAACCCCCATCATATCAAAAATGGTATGCTCTGCTGAAAGATGCGATGACGAAGTATTCTTATCCCCCCATGAACAGCTTAGTTGATGAATTTCTGGATGAGCTTCCATACTATTGAGAATATCCATCCAGTTATTTCCCTCAAATACAACAACCTTATTTAAATGTGGTGCCATGGCGATAGCCATCTCAATATCAAGTGAAACCTCTCCATCACCCCTTCCGGGTGTTGTAGGTGCCCCAGGTAGAAGAATGTTTTGTAACGGGACATTGGGGAGACCTGTCTGAGACTCGTAACTACCAATATCACTTGTATAATATCCATCTAATTCAAACAGTCCTACAATTTGACCATAACCGGTCAGTGTATCCCCAGGAAGATAGGCATGTCTGAAATCATAACCTTGATAACTACCATTAGTACCAGAACCATCTTCCGGAAAGGAAGTTGCCTTAGGTAGCACTGGGTGTGAAATGGAATAGTTACTTAAACCCTCTATATCCATTATCGGCAAGCCATTAGGTATTGATGGAGATACGTCAGGAGCAAAGAAAGTTCTATTTTCCGTCGGGAGATTATAAATATGCATTTTTATTTTGAAGGCTTTTTCAATATCGGTCACCCTGCCAGTTACGTCCAGTACCATACGATTTGAATAGGTATTGGCTATCTTAAGACCGTTTTTTTTGCAAAATTCTCAAGAGCAAGGTACTCTTCTTCGGTCGGTCCAAATAGTTCCGTGATTTCCTGGTGTGTACGGTACTTGTGAAATTGAGGGCTATTCGGATTATTGATCTGATCGAACAAGTTTTCGAGTGACTGTTTGTTACGCACGGGTAAGCAAATAGCGAGATTCAGGCGTTTAGTAGAATCCAGGCGTCCGATTGGTCTTAATCCTAAGCGGGTAATTACCCGAGGAACGCTGCCGCGAATTTTTTGTTGAGCTTTTATGGGGGTGGAAGAAAGCCCCATAAAAATTAAAAAAATTAGTACTACTGAAAACCAATACTGTAATTTTATTTTTTTCATATCCAACTCCATCAGATTTTTAAAATAGTTGAGCTATAGTTATTATTAACTATGCAAATAAATAAGGCGTCTTTTCCATTATATAGGAAGAGAAATGATGAACCCTTTTGTTTGCTCTTTTGCTGCAGGTGGTGCGGTAACACCATCTGCAGTTTTTTTATATATTAATGATTTGCAATAGGTTTTTCCTTCACTTGTTAAACAGAGAAAGAGGGTAGCGCTTAATCCCTTCATTTGTTCCAATAAACAAATAGGAATTATTGGTTGCAAAACAGTTAGCCCTTACACTATCAAGCAATGCCCAACTGTTTCCGTCATTCGTTGAGAAATAAGTTTTGTCACTTATACTGGCAAAAAGGTCTGGACCCAATGGGTAAAGAGTACCTGCAGTATTTCCATTGACAACCTTCCAGCTGTTGCCCCCATCTGTTGATAAAAGTACACCATTAAGGGGGGCGCTGGGGTCGCTATAGGTTCCGGCAAAAAGGCTCGAATCTATAACCGATAAACTATAAATTGACATATTTTCAATTTGGCGACTAACCGAGGACCAGCTACTACCATTATTGGTAGAACGGTAGACACCATTGAAACTGGTCCCAGCAAAGAGATTTGTGCCAAGGGAAGCTAATGCATGAATTTGGTAAGACATCCCAGAAATATCAGCTGCTTTCCAACTTTTACCGTTATTGGATGACAAGAATACCCCATGGTCAGTTCCGGCAAAAACCGTTTCATTTATCTTGGTAAAACAGTTAACACCTTTATTAAAACTGGTATCTCTTTCGGTCCAAGTTCTCCCATTGTTAGTCGATATAAGTATTCCACCGTGCAATCCATTATTGACTCCGGCAAAAATGAAACTACCGCTTCCAAATAGTGTGGTATGACCAATAAAACCTAAGTTATTAGGCGGCAACGAACCGGATGTACTGTCGCTACGGACGGAGGTAGTATCAACTAGTCTCCAACTCGAGCCATTATCAACTGAAAGAAAGAGATAATTCTCAGTGCCGACAACAATATGCTCCATATTGGCATAAATACCCGTAACGTGTTTTCCTTTCAATCCGGGATTTTGAGGATTTCCAGAACTAAAGATATCACAACCGGCAACAAGGATGATTGTGATAATCAGAATTACATAAATTGGAAAGTGTTTCATGATAAATCCGATATCTAAATAGTATTTATTATCCCGTTCTCATTCTTCTGAAAAACCTCCCAGGCCGCTGGTTCATTCCAAAACAGAATGTTCGCTTCGTTCTAGGCAAGCCAACAATCCCTGTTATCTAAAGAAAAACCGCTTTCATGACCTTTTTTATCTCCGGCTATTACGTTTAGGGCGTAACGTGTCTATAGGTAGTAAAACGTCCTTCTGTACACACCAATTGACAGAACCTGAGCTTATCAATAGCTATATTACATAAGTGACGCTATCTATAATAATCTGAAAAAGCAAGTAAAATTTATGTTAAAATCGGATACGAATGAAAGACTTTATTTTTTATGCATCATAATGTATAGTTTTTTTTATGTTTAGATCAGATATAAATTGTCTCAATTTTAACTTTATCTCATTCCCATAAGGACTTGACAATAAGAGAGTGGAAATGAGCTGCTACTCTGCCAACGATTATCTAATGTTGACATATAAGTGGAGATACCAATCATATCAAAATATACATCAGTGTTGAGGACGTCAATTTCGATAATCTGCGGTGCTCCGAGATCCAGTAGGCCTTCACCAATCTTATCCATTCTCTTATTGATAGCAAAGAGAACCCTGGCTCAAAAAGGTCATATTACCAAGAATTATTCACTTGTTGAAGGTAATATGTATCAATCTAACTGGTCTGAGAAACTCATCTGTTGCTAAATTGTATATCATAAATTCTCACAAATAAAATTTTCAGTTGAATCAAAACGAAGGTAGGAGGGGAGAACAGACTTCATCGTTTTATTATTAAAATAAAAAGAGTAAATAGAGGTTTGTTTGTACTAATATTTGTACCAATAAATTTAAGTTATTGGTAATCAATATATTAATACGATAAAAGTGGGCGATGCTGGGTTCGAACCAGCGACCCCTGCGATGTGAACACAGTGCTCTTCCGCTGAGCTAATCGCCCGTCACGCCAAATATACCCTTCCGGCAAATCAGGTTCAATCGCTTTTGGCACGAGTTGAGCAATTACCTCTGATGAATAAAAAATATCCATTCTGAATATCTCACGCCCTGATTTCAGCCCATCCTAATGATTGACTTGTTATTCACTATGAATTTATACATAAAAATATACATATACTCTTCAGATCAATCATAAATCGATTCGTAATGTTAATAATAGATGTCAAGGTTGAAAAAGTAACAATAAATCCGTATCTAAAATCGTACTTTTTATTGGTGATAAGATATGAGAATAATAAATTGGAAATATTAAACTTATGGATAGGATATGGGATACTGACGGATTCATGCTGTAATCGCATAATGAGGATTTAGTACATCACCATCATGAAACGTCAATTCATAGACTGACCAAACTATTCTTCCGATTCTTCAAATACCTTTCGAATTGTAATGAACAGCTGATCTATGCATGCTATTGATCTGATCGAGTTTATTGTATACATGTTATCTATGCTGGGCATTGGTATATATTTCATGAAAAAAAATGAAGATGCCGACGATTATTTCCTGGCCGGGCGTTCGATGGGAAGCGTTCATATCGGCCTTTCTGTTGTAGCTACTGATGTGGGTGGAGGCTTCTCCATTGGTCTGGGTGGATTAGGTTTTGTAATGGGCCTCTCCGGTTCCTGGATGCTCTTCACGGGTCTTATCGGGGCCTGGGTCAGTGCCGTGATACTAATACCTAAGGTGAAGAAACTGGGTAATGACATGAATTTCTTCACCTTTCCGGAGATATTCGGCCATTTTTATGATGGCAAGACGGCGTTCATTGCCGGCATCATCTCGGCCATTGGCTATATCGGATTCACCAGTTCCCAGATCCTGGCGGGCGCCAAGCTGGCTTCGGCCTCTTTCATCGGACTGAATATGGAGACGGCTCTCCTGATAATGGGAGGCATCATCGTTGGATATACTTTCATGGGAGGGATGAAGGCGGTTATTTATACAGACACCGTACAGTGGATCATCCTGATGGGCGGACTCATCCTGGTGGGGATCCCGGTATCGTACTATGCTCTTGGCGGGTGGCCGGCGATAAGCCAGGCATTACCCCACAAGATGCTTACTCTCAGCAACATCAGCTGGCAGCAACTGGTTAACTGGGGAATTACTATCATTCCTATTTGGTTTGTAGGTATGACGTTATATCAACGTATATATGCTTCCCGTGATGAGAAACAGGCGAAGAAGGCCTGGTATCTTGCCGGCCTGTTTGAATGGCCGATCATGGCATTTATGGGAGTATTGCTTGGTTTGTTTGCAAAAGTAGCGGCGATGCAGGGCATGTTTAACTACCTTGGCCATGCCGGTGTTGCAAGCCTGGACCCGGAAAAGGGACTCCCGTTGCTGTTACGTACCGTGCTGCCGGTCGGACTCATGGGTATCATGATGTCGGCCTACTTTTCGGCCATCATGTCGACAGCCGATAGCTGTTTAATGGCAGCCGCCGGCAATATGACGAGTGATATACTCGCTAAAATCATGGGTTTTACAACTAATGACAAAAAGGCAATGAAGATCTCGCAGATTGTGACACTTGTACTTGGACTGTTGTCGCTCCTGCTGGCTTCACTCATGCAGAACGTATTGAGCCTTATGCTTTATTCTTACGCATTCATGGTCTCTGGATTGCTGATTCCAATAATTGGTGCCCTTTTCTGGGAGAAAAGTACGGCTCAGGGAGCCTTCTGGGCCATGTTGGCAGGTGGGGCGACTACGCTGATCCTGACTATTCAATCATTTTTTAAGCTGCCTCTGGGACTCGATGCCAACTTCTTTGGGATATCATTGTCGTTAATTGTCTTCGTGATCATCTCATTGATGACGCAATCCAGGGAAGAATATTCCCGGAATTTTCAAAGAAAAACGGTAACAGAATATAATTGATCAATGAATCAGACAAATCTTGAAGTGAAAAATATATCGTATAAAACCTTCGATGCGGATGGACTTCAAAAAAGTTCGTTCAGCAAAGATGACATTGCTGATTTCCTTTTTAAACACCTGGATCAGTATGGAGATGAACGAAAATACATAATGAAATGCCTGGATTATGCGCTAAGCACAGAACCGGGCAAAGGTGGCTTTGTGGAGCTTGCTCACGACGGCAACAAGATTGTCGGTGCTGTCGTAATTAACTATACAGGTATGGCCGGGTACATCCCGGAGAATATTCTTGTTTATATTGCGGTAAATAAGGAATACAGAGGACACGGCATCGGAAAAAAACTGATGGAACAAACCATAGCACATACCAAAGGGGCAGTAGCCCTGCACGTGGAGCCGGATAATCCTGCCAAATTCCTGTATGAGAAGTACGGGTTTGCCAATAAATACCTGGAGATGAGGTTACAAAAGTAATCTTTTACTATTTACTAACTCCAACGGAGAAATCCTTCGGAAATGGCTTATTTAAAACTTTACAGCGAAAAACTACAGCATAACTACCGTTTCCTTGATAATCTATTCAGACGAAACAGCATCAACTGGGGGGTTACCACGAAGTTATTATGCGGTAACGAAGATTATCTGAACGAAGTCATAAACCTTGGTCCCGCCGAGGTCCTTGATTCCAGGGTCAGCAACCTGAAGAAGATCAAGGAGATCAATCCGGATATCAATACGGTGTACATAAAACCTCCACCCAAAGAGGCGATTAGCGAAATCGTGCAGTATGCAGATGTGAGCTTCAATACCGAACTGGAGACGATTAAGGCACTCTCAAAAGAAGCGGTGAAACAGAACAAGAACCACCGGATACTGATCATGGTTGAGATGGGCGATCTCAGGGAAGGGGTGATGCGGGAGGATCTGATCAATTTTTACAGTCAGATTTTCGAACTGCCCAATATATCCGTGGTTGGCCTGGGTACCAATCTCAACTGCCTGCACGGGGTGATGCCGAGTTCGGACAAACTGATTCAGCTTACGCTGTACAAGCAATTGATCGAGCTGAAATTTCATAAAGATATTCCCTATGTCTCCGGCGGCACTACGGTCACAATCCCGTTGCTGTTGCAGGGTGAGTTGCCTAAGGGTGTTAATCACTTTCGAGTCGGAGAGGCCCTGTTTTTTGGAATAAACCTGTTTACCCATGAACCGCTCGAGGGGATGGAACCGGGCGTGATGGAGCTTTATACACAGGTTATCGAAATCTACAAGAAACCCATGGTACCCAGCGGACAACTTGGGGCCAACCCATCGGGTGAGACCATGGAAATTGACGAGGATCTGTACGGGGAGATGCATCACCGAGCCATCGTGGATATCGGTATCCTTGACATCGACCCGGATTATCTGATCCCCGTTAATCCGGACGTCAAGATTATCGATGCCAGCTCCGATATGCTGGTCCTGGATGTCGGCGACAACAAACCGGACTACAAAGTGGGTGACATCATCCGTTTCCGGCTCAAGTATATGGGAGCACTGGGACTGATGAATTCATCGTATATCGAAAAACGGGTAGAATGAGTAACCGAAAAGAATTTATGCCCGAGCAGGGATCGATATTTCATGATGCAGCCCAAACTCTCTCTGAAAAATTAGATGACCTCATAAAATTCCGGCATGACATTCACGGCCATCCGGATATCTCGGGTGACGAAGCCGACACCGCCCGCCGTGTACATGACTACCTGAAACAGACGCAACCGGATAAGATTATTGAGAACATTGGCGGTGCCGGTGTGGCCTTTGTGTATGACAGCGGGAAAAAAGGGCCGACCGTTATGGTGCGGTCAGAACTGGATGCCCTGACGATCCCGGAAAATCTGGATATCCCGTATTGTTCAGAGAAGGACAACGTCTCACACAAGTGTGGTCACGACGGGCACATGGCGATGGTTGCCGGTCTGGGTTGGTTGCTATTCAACGATCGACCGGAAAAGGGCAGAGTCGTGTTGCTCTACCAGCCATCCGAAGAAACAGGAGAAGGATCGCAGAGAATTATTGATGATCCGGCTTTTAAAAAAATGGAACCGGATTATATTTTCGCGCTTCATAACATACCGGGCGTACCTCTCGGGCAGGTTATGTTGAAGGACGGCGTGTTTGCGGCCGCATCAGAGGGACTAATAACCCGCCTGCATGGTGCTACATCGCATGCTGCACATCCTGAAAATGGCCGGAGCCCGTCCATCGCCACGGCTCAAATCATCCAGGAATGGATGAGCCTGTCGCAGCGAATGTTTTCATTCGAGACACCCAGCCTACTGACGGTGATTCACGCCCGCATCGGTGAGATCGCTTTTGGGACATCACCCGGCGAGGCCGAGGTGATGGCTACCATTCGGGCGCACGACAATGAGGTATTGCGTAAACTTAGCCAGACTGCAGAAGAGCGGGCTCAGTCGCTTGCCGGGATGCACGACCTGGAAGCAGAGGTGGAAAGAACACAGCGGTTCGAAGCTACAGTCAATGACCCGGACTGCAACGAGATTATCCGTTTAATGGCTGAGAAACTGGGTTATCAGACCAAAGAGCTTTCGCATCCCTTTTCATGGTCCGAAGATTTTGGACGTTTCACCAACAAGTATCGCGGGGCACAGTTTGGACTGGGATCAGGTAAGAAACAGCCTCAACTCCACCATCCGGACTTCGATTTTCCAGATGAGTTGATCGGTTACGGAAGTCTGCTATTTTATGCGATAGTGACCCAGGTTTTGGAGTAGTGGAAGGATGGAATATTGGAATAATGGAAAGAAAGAATATCAACAGGGGTTTTAAGCAATTGAGAGTTTGGAACGATGCAGTGGATCTATACATTTTGATGTGCGAAATATTAAAGCCTTTCCCCTTTGAGTTAAAGAAAATTGCCGGGAATTGCATTGATTGTTCACACAGTATTAGCAGAAACATTGCCGAGGGGTACTCCAGAAAAGGTCTTAGGGAGTACCTGCATTTTTTGAATATAGCTTTAGGTTCATGCGGAGAATATTACTCTTGTATATTCAGTTTTCAGAAAGCTAATCAGCTAACAAAAGAGGAATTTGAACAATTGGATACCCTTCATTACAAGACAGAAAATGAATTAATCCGACTCATAAAATCTTTGCAAAAGAAAATGAGGGCGGGAGGAGACTGGGAAGATACCTTTGATTAGGGGTAAGAGTTAGAGAACCTGATCTTCCATTTTCCAATTTTCCACCATTCCATAACTTTACATCTCCATGTTTTCAACATCATATATAGAAATCAGCAAGTCGGCTCTGGAACACAACATCAGGTACTTAAGGGAAAGGATTGGCGAGAAGGCCGTCTTTTCATCGGTTATTAAAGGAAACGCCTATGGTCATGGGATAGAACAATTTCCGCCGCTGGTCGAAAAGTGCGGTATTAGTCATTTTTCGGTATTTGATGCGGACGAGGCACGCCGGGCGGAGAAGTGCAAAAGTCCGGATTCGCATGTGATGATAATGGGAAGTATCGATCATGAAGAGGTTGAGTGGGCCGTAGAACATGATGTTTCCTTCTTTGTATTTCAAATGGATCGATTGCAGGCGGCGGCAAGAGCAGCCGAAAAACTGGGCAAAAAAGCCCGCATACACATCCATCTGGAGACGGGATTTCATCGTTTCGGGTTTGAATCGGAACAGTTGGATGAAGTCGTGGATTTCCTGCTAAAGAACAAAAAGAAATTTGTGATAGAAGGAATTTGCACACACTATGCCGGGGCGGAAAGCATTAGTAACCACGTACGCGTAAAACGGCAAATTGTCGATTTCAGCGAACAATTGATGCGATTGAAAGATAAAGGTCTGGAGCCGAAACTCAGGCATACCGCATGTTCAGCCGCAGTGTTTAATTATCCTGAAACCATAATGGATATGGTAAGGGTCGGAATTGCCCAATATGGGTTGTGGCCAAGCCGGGAGACAAGGATGCGGGTTCTGAAGAATCAGCTTAACGGAAACGGGGGGGGAGAGAAAGGCATCGAGGACCCGCTGAAGCGTATCATCAGCTGGAAGAGCAAGGTGATGAACATCAAACAGGTGGATGCCGGTGAGTTTGTTGGTTACGGAACGGCATATCTCACATCGCGTCCTGAGAAGTTTGCTGGGATCCCGGTTGGCTACGCGCACGGTTTCAGCCGGAGTCTGAGCAACATCGGCCAGGTGTTGATCAAGGGACGCCGCGCCCGGGTCGTCGGGTATGTGAACATGAATGCCATGATGGTCGACATCACCGATATTCCCGATGCGAAGCCCGGTGATGAGGTCGTGATGATCGGCAAACAGGGGAATGATGAAGTGACCCTTTCTTCCTTCTCCGAGATGAGTAATTATTTAAATTATGAGTTATTAACCAGGCTCCCGGAAGAAATCCCCCGGTTCATTCGATAATAAACAAAACCATTTTCAGCATGCAAGATATATTAGCCGATCTATTTGAACGGGATCTCAGATCCTTTGAAGAAAATCTCAGTAACGTACCCGAGAGGTTGCTATGGTTTGCACCGGAAGGGGTAACAAACAGCGCAGGTGTTCTGACACAGCATATAACCGGTAATCTAATGTTCTACGTTGGCGCCGTTTTGGGAGGTGTGGAATATCAACGAGACAGAAACCGGGAATTCAGCAATACAGGAGCATCTGCAGATGAGCTTTTGCATGGGATACGTCGAGCGAGTCAGACTATACCGGGTGTTATTCGAGGATTAACCAACGATCAGCTTACTTCTCCATATCCCACGAAAATATCCTTTCCGTACTCTACTCAGCAGTTTCTGATCCATTTGTATGGACATTTGTCATACCATCTTGGGCAGCTCAATTATTTGAGAAGGATTGCCGGAAAGGTGAATAAGTTTTAAAACGGTGCCAATCTCTTCCTGCTAATAAAAATCGATTATAAGATGTCGGTGGCTATAGGTTCGATCACATCTGCTGAATTAAAAAAACATTTCTTTTGAACATTTTTTTAGTGCCCAAAATCGCCGGGTAAATAACTTGAGACCGTTATTGAAAAAGCCTTTTTTTTTGATTTAAAAAGGACATGGATTTGTTCCGGGAAGACTTTGGAAATCTTCAAATCCGCCTGATCAATGCAGTGCAGTGTATAAATAGGGTGAATAGAAAAACAACCAATATACAATGATCATAAATTAAAATAAAGTTAAAAGTTATTAAGATCTTTAATTACCTATTTTCCTATCATGTATTATAAAATGATATGTAATTTTGGAATGATGCGGAATTTAGTTGGATAAATATTTGTTTTAAGAGTGTTAATGCATATTTTCTGGTATATGATGATGCTCTCTGGGTGAAGGAGATAAAGTTAGTTTAATTTATATTAAAGCTAATATGGTCTTGAATTTGTAATAACCTTTCAGTAAAGTATTCCCTAAAATCGCGAGACCCCTTTTTGAGAGTGGGGCAAATACGGTGGAGGTATAGCAGCACAGTTTAAGAGGAAGAACTGTTTCTAAATGCCCGTTATTTCTGCGATGCATTGTACAATTACTTCTATAGGAGGTCCAAATGAAGGAGAAGTTACAACTACTTTTAATGGGCTTATTTTTGGCAGTAATCGGTTATTCCCAGGCAAATGCCCAACAAATGGCAAAATTGTCAGGTACGGTAACCGATGCTAAAACAAATGTAAGCTTGCCTGGTGCCAACGTATATCTGGTTGAGGTAGAAAAAGGCGCTGCAACAGGAGTCAATGGGGAATATACCATTGAAAATGTGCCGGTAGGTACTTACAATCTGACAGCCAGTTACGTTGGTTACATTGCTTATAAAACCACGGTTACCGTAAAACCGGGTGATAACACGCTGGATATCAAGTTAAATCCCGATGTATTGGGATTGAATCAACTTGTTGTCACTGCCTTTGGTTTGAAAAGAGCAAAGAAGAGTCTTGGTTATTCGGTCCAGGACGTCGCCGGATCAAATGTCCAGAAGACCAACGAGTCGAATATTGTGAATGCCCTGCAGGGACAAGTGGCCGGTGTGATGATCAACAGTTCCAGTGGTCAGCCCGGCAAGGCATCACGGATTGTGATTCGCGGGAACACCTCATTCCTTGGCAATAACCAGCCGTTGTTTGTTATTGATGGGATTCCCATCAGCAATGCTGAGGACAGCAATCCGTCTAATGACGCCTTGTTCGTCGGAGGAACATCAAATCGCGCCCTCGACCTGGATCCGAATATGATCGAGAGTATATCAGTGCTCAAAGGGGCTGCAGCAACGGCCCTGTACGGATCAAGAGCCGCCAACGGGGCTATCCTTATAACTACCAAAGGTGGTGGAACCGAGCCTCAGAAAACAAAGGTCACGGTTACTTCCCGCATCGGTTTTGATGACGCCATCATCAAAGGGTTTCAGACCGAGTATCTGCAGGGACAAAATGGATATTACCAGAACGGACTGCCTGCTGATCAAGGTGGTTATGTCCAGCCTAATGCTGTGAGTATTACCGGAAGTGCAATCATAGGTACCCAGACAAGTCTCAGCTGGGGACCAAGTAAAAATAATGTCAATCCCCAGGTCCTGCAGGATTTGAAGGTAAGCAGTATCCCGACCTATGATCCCCGCAAGGATTTTTATCGCAGAGGCACAGTTAGCGACAATAACCTGAGCATAACAGGTGGTGTTCCATCTGGTAATTACTTCCTGTCAGTGTCAAATCTGTACCAACAGGGTATTGTACCCAGTACGAATCTCAACCGGACAAACCTGATGGCTAAGTTCGATACGAAACTGAATAAGAAGCTGCGTATCGTGACCTCTGCCAGTTACATCGATACAAAGAATGATTGGCAGGCCGAGGGTAACGGATCGCTGTCGTACCTGTTCGGTTTGAACTTCAGCCCGATCAGTTTCAACATCAAGGATTCCCAGTATCCCGATGGTTCTCAGCGTAATTACTTCCCCTCGTTCAACAACCCGTTTTGGCTGACTAGCAATAATGGCTATACCAGTAAGGTTGGCCGCTTGATTGGGAGCGTGAAGGCCGACTACACGCTTATGCCCAACCTGACCCTTTCGGAACAGCTGGGTATTGATACCTACAATGATATTCGTAAGGGTATGGTCAATGTCGGAACCAGAGGAGCGCCTGACGGAAGTATGTTTGATCAAAAAATCAACCGTACGGAAATCAATTCAAACCTGGTCCTACAGTATCAAAAGGACATAAATGATAACTTCAGCCTAAACGCACTGGCCGGCAATAACATCAACACCCGTTACTACAACAGCCAATATGAAGACGGAACGGGACTAAGTATTCCTGACTTCTTCAACATCTCAAATGCAAGCGTAGTATCCGCAATCCAGACGCTTGAGCGGATCCGTTTATATAGTTTCTATGGAGAAGCTACGCTTGGGTTTAAAGACTATGTTTATCTGACATTGACCGGACGTAACGACTGGAGTTCAACACTGCCCAAAAAGAACAACTCCTATTTCTATCCGTCTGCTAGTCTTGGATTTATATTCTCAGATGCCCTGGGGCTTAAGAATTCCATCTTCAACTATGGTAAACTCAGATTATCGGTTGCTCAAATTGGTAATGACGCTCCGGTTTATTCTCTGGCAACCAATTATCTGCAGGCCAATCCAAGCGACGGGGTGCGCGGTGATATCATTTATCCCTATAATGGGTACAACGGATACGAGCAATCAGGAACACTTGGAAATCCGAACCTGAAACCTGAAATCAGCACCGGTTATGAAGCCGGACTCGACTTGCGTTTCTTTAATGGCAGGGCCAGCATTGACGCTTCCTATTATACAAGGACGACAAAGAATCAAATTTTCTCGGTGCCGATTTCCGCAGGTACGGGCTACGATTCTTACCTGTCCAACGCCGGTGAATTAAAGAACTACGGTGTTGAATTAACCGTGAGCGGCACACCGATTCAGACCACTGACTTCAGATGGGATTTAATGGCTAACTGGGCTAAAAACACGACCGACGTAATTAAGCTGGCGCCGGGTGTGACCAGTATTTACCTGGCAGGTTTCACTGATCCCCAGGTTCGTATCATGCCTGGTAAGCGAGGATATGGAATCATATGGGGTACCCGCTATGCCAGAGTAACCAAAGACAATCAGAGTCAGTATAAAAATGCTGCAATCGGAACAATACTAATTGGTGATGATGGTTTACCGGTCATTGCCAACGATCTGGGCCCCATTGGAAATGTTCAACCAAAATGGACGGGGAATCTCAGGTCGACGTTCAACTACAAGAATTTGTCTCTGACAGCCCTGTTCTCTGCCAATTATGGCGGACAGATTATGAATATGGACCTTTATTACACAACATACTACGGAACATCATCAGTCACTGCCAACAGAGGCAGCAACTATCTGTGGAAAGGTATCAATGTCAATACAGGTGCAGCCAATACAAAGACGATCGTTCAGGATGAAGCTTATTTCCGTGGTTGGTATAGTAGCTGGGACGAGAATTTTGTCGAAGACGGCAGCTATGTCAAACTGAAGGAACTGAGTCTTTCCTATTCACTTCCACACCGCATATTGAATAAGACACCTTTAAGCGGCATCACTCTAATAGCCAGCGCCAGAAACATCTGGATAAGCACCAAGTTTACCTATGGTGACCCTGAAGGAAACTTGCTGGGGAGTGGTAACGGACAAGGGTTCTATCACGATGTTACGCCGAACACGCGCAGCTATTCGTTGACGGTCCGTTTAAGCCTCTAACATTTAAAAAATAAGGGTGATGTTTATGAAAAATTTTAAAAAAATTCTATTCGTTGTTTTGTTAGTGGCTGTGATTTTGCCACTTTCGTGCAGCCATTTTATTGATGTGAACAAAAATCCGAATAACCCGGTATCGGTGTCACCACCTCTTCAGCTTACCGCAATGCTTGGAAATTTCAGCTATGAGGTGATTGGAAATATCCCGGCAAGGATTTGCGATGAATGGATGCAGCAGCTTGCCTGGAACGGGGTCCCGCCATCAGATGATAATTATGACACAAACGAATCAGATGTGGATAATTTATGGGATCCATTCTCATATATCAATGTGATGAAAAATGCCAAAATACTGGATGAACAGGCGACGAAAGATTCCAGTTTTGCATATGCCGGTATCGCAAAAGTGATTTTCGCATGGAATATGTCGATCGTCACAGACCTATGGAACGATGTGCCATATTCCCAGGCGTTTAATCCATCGGATATCACACCGGCTTATGACTCGCAGCAGTCGATATATACGGATCTGTTTAAGGTACTCGATGATGCTATCGCAGATATGAAGAAAAACAGCCGTACGACACCGGCTGGTGATGATCTGTTATACGGTGGTGATATGGCCAAATGGATTCGGTTGGCGTATACTTTGAAGGCGCGCCTGGAGATGCATCTGACCAAGGCGCCGGGCATGACGGCCTCAGCACAGGCCCAGAAAGCTCTGGCCGATTTGCAAAACGGGTTCCAGAGTAATGATGACAATGCAAACTTTCAATATTTCGATAGGAAGGGTGCAGAGAACCCATGGTACCAGTTTGCCATAGACGGCAAATGGGATACCCGTGATCAATTGAGTTATCAATACGTAAATATGCTCAAGAATCTCAATGATCCCAGGCTTATCGTTCAGGCAAGGCCTGTTGGCGAGGTTAATAATCAGGGTCTTGTTCCAGGTGTTGTACAAGACTCAACCTATGTTGGCCATCCCAACGGTTCAGAGGGAACCGGGACCAATACGGTTTCCTCCATTGGCCGGTTCTATAGTAATCCTGACGCTCCGTTAAACTGGATGAACTATGCTGAAGCCAGGTTTATTGAAGCTGAAGCCACCTTTCTAACATCTGGTGCAGCCGCGGCTGATCCTGTTTACCGCGATGCCGTCAGTGCTTCCATGGATCAACTGGGCGTTCCGACTGACAAGGCACAGGCTTACATTCAATCGCTGCCGACGCTGACGAGTGCAAACGCCATTGAGCAGATAATCACTCAAAAATACATAGCCAATTTCCTTCATTTCGAGGTCTTCAACGACTGGAGAAGGACAGGCTATCCGTCTTTGACACTTGCAGAGGGTGCCAAGATATCCACCATCCCAAGAAGATTCCCGTATCCTGCAACGGAACTGCAATACAATGCAGCTAATGTAACGAAAACAGGTGTTCCTGTTGGATATAGCTCGATGACGTACCGGGTATGGTGGGATAGCAAATAGGAAAGACTGTTTGTTGTAACTTTTCGATTTTTAAGAGAGAGAATGAGTGGGTACAGACGTGAGTTTGTACCCATTTTTCTTATCAGTTAACCGTGCTTTTCAAGCATGTCTTTCAGTATACTGTAGGGGAGTGTGAGGACAGGTTTACTTTGGGCGCGCCCGTTTTCCTGCTCTTTTAAGAACGTATACTGATCATCAGGATCCAGAAATGCAACTTCTGGATTTCCAAGGGCACCGCTCTCACGCCGTATCGCATAATGCCGGTTTAAATCCGACAACCTTTCATCCATCAGTCTGGCAAACCGTGATTCATCGACAGGTGGCTTATGAGTCCAGATAATCAACCAGATGTGATGGGGAGGCTTCCTGGTGTCAGGTGGTTTTACCGATACGATAAGCTGGATGTGACTACCTCCGGCCGCAGGTGCCAGCCTATTTAGAATGTCATTCAATTCGGAGTAGCGCACTGCCTCACCGTAATCATCAAACATTTCACCGACCCTGCCGCGTACTTCCAGGCACAGGGGATTATTGTTCGTAAACCGAAGAATATCGTTAACCGGATATCGCCACAAACCCGAATTGGTTGTAACGAGCATGATGTAATCCTGTCCCGTTTCCGTCTCCCATGATGGCACGGATCGTTTGGCTAACTGGACCTCATCCAATCCGGGTTCATAGGGGACCCACTCATAAAAAATACCGTTGTCTGTGACCAGTTGCAGTTCCGGTTTATTGAGCTGACGTGTGAATGCGAAATACCCCTCGGAAGCGCCGTACGATTCAATAAAGCGAAGAGGGAGGGGGGCACAGAGCTCTTCGATGGCTTTGCGGTAATTGCCAAGGGCGACGCCGCCGGAAACAATCAATTTCAGATTGGGCCAGATCTCTGCGATGGGTTTGTCATAAGTCAAACGAATAGCTTCCTGTAGGTATATAAGCGTCCATGAGGGTACTGCCGTAATAACACGCACATCTTCTTTCACGGCTCTATGCAGGCAAACCGAAAACTTGTCTTTCCAGTTCATCCGGCAGAGTTCACGCGGTGATATGACCTGGAAGGGGGTGAGCCAACCCGGCGCCTCTCTTG
>DATFNI010000194.1:0-5335 GCA_035266485.1 Balneolales bacterium | reverse complement strand
TCTGGTCTTTATCATAAACCCGGATCTTCGCGATGGAAACATCCTCGGGCATGCCATTCTTGCCAACCAGAAAATTAACAAATACTTCAGCTTTGACTTTGGCATCCCTGGCCTGGTTTGGTATGGCGGGTTCCACGATTTTGACTATGGTCGGCGGCATATCCGGGTTGCTGACAATTGCGTTACCTGAACCTTGTCCGGCTCCTGTACCGCTACCGGACCCGGGCATCTCGCCAATACCCAGCGTGTCACCCCTGATCAGATTCTCAGTCTGAAGGTGAGTCAATGGATCAGAAATTATTTTATCGCTGGGAACCTCAACCGGTACAACGGGATTCGGTGGCGTTGAGGAACCACCCTGATGGGTTACTTCCACAAGATTCATGGTTACGGGCTGCTCACTCACCTGGGAGATCTGGAAACCGGGTTCGGAATGAGAGGCGGGCCAGAATTTAAACAGCAAAATCAGCATCACCTGAACGATAGCCACACACACCAGAACAAGGTTGTGATAACCTACAGGATATCGTTGTGTGTCCCCCGGTTTGTCCATACTGATTCCGATTGAAGTGATCAGATAAAATGACGATCAAACCGTCTGATGCTCACTTTCTGCCATTCGCAGCCGATTCAGTTCATCATTCATCATCGACCAGACATGATTCCGAAGTGCCTTGATACTGGGGAAGTCGTCCGGATATACCGGGTCGAGCACTGAAAGTTTAAGATTGCCTCTCAGGTTAAAACGCCAATCCCCGGACGGCAGTATATCCTTTGTACCATCAAGAACCATGGGTAAAATCATGCAGTTTTTCTTCTTGGCTGTTATAAAAGCACCACTTTTAAATGACTGAAGCTCTCCATCTTTCGATCGTGTCCCTTCTGCATAAATGTGTACAGGGACGTTATTTTCCAGCATCGGTTCTATTTGTTGATCGAGGGAACGTGCCGAAAGTTTCTTATTGCGGTCAATGCTCAGGTGACCGCTCAACGCCATAATCCATCCCATAAATGGAACTCTGAACAGGCTCTTTTTGGCAATCCACTTGACGGTCCACGGCAGCAAAGCCTCAAATGGCATATCCAGAAAACTCTGATGATTACTGACGATAATAACAGGTTCCGTAAACTTTTGTGGGATATTTCCTATCAATTCTGTCTTCCAAAACGGATTGACCGTTATCATGAACTTGCCGAAAAAGAACATGAAATAATTTGTGAACTGACGAATCCGGTCAAATGGAAAGGATACAAGCCATGCCAGGCCAACGACCCACATCATCACAAAAAAATTCAGGCCGTAGAAAAACCATATCCAAATACTGAATAACGTCCGCATTTTCCTTAACGCTGTCTCTTATCTAAGATAATCTCCTTAACTAATACGACGAGTCTGTTGTACTAATATAAGCTCATCGTACGGGTAATAAAACGATCAAACTCGTTCGATGGTCTTGCGATAAGAACATTTTTCGTTTGGAATAACGCCTTTTATTAACCCTGTCTGCCAAGGGGTTATTTCCTTTTTCGCCACCATTCCGTCTCTCCGGTGGTGGCGGCCACAGTACCATCATGCTGCTTATGATTCGACAGTTCACCGGATTTCAGCTGGTAAAGCAACGCCGAAGCGACGGCTGCAGCCTGATCGCCAGTCTTCAAATCATCCAATAGCTGCATATCACCGGGCCTGAATTTCTCCTTGACAAAAAAGGTGTCATATTCCGCATTTACAAAAGCGGGGTGATTCATCACATAGTAGCAGAATGGGATGGTAGTCTGCAATCCTGATATCTCATACTCCCGCAGCGCACGTTTCATTCGTTGAATGGCCTCCCGCCTGTCGCGGCCGTGCGTACACACCTTACTCATCAGGGGGTCATAGTTGATGGTCACCTGCTGCCCTTCTTCGTAGCCGGCATCGACGCGTACACCAGGACCGGCAGGGATACGGTGTCTCTGAAGCAGTCCGCTGCTGGGCAGAAACTGTTCGTAGGGGTCTTCGGCACATATTCGGCTCTCGATAGCATGGCCATGAATCGATATATCTTCCTGCTCCAGCGGAAGCGGCAGGCCTTCAGCAACCCGGATCTGCAACTCGACCAGGTCAACACCTGTAATCAGTTCAGTGACCGGATGTTCAACCTGCAACCGGGTATTCATCTCCATGAAATAGAAATTACGATGCTTGTCCACCAAGAACTCCACCGTTCCAGCTCCAACATAATTACATGAGCGCGCCGCTTCACAGGCAGCCAGTGACATCTTTTCACGCATCTCGGGCGTGATAAAAGCGCAAGGAGCCTCCTCCACCACTTTCTGGTAACGCCGTTGAATAGAACATTCCCGGTCAAACAGATGCAGGACCTTACCATGCTGGTCAGCGATTATCTGAAACTCGACATGATGTGGTTCCTGCAGAAACTTTTCCAAG
Source organism: Balneolales bacterium (assembly GCA_035266485.1). Classification (GTDB taxonomy): domain Bacteria; phylum Bacteroidota; class Rhodothermia; order Balneolales; family DATFMH01; genus DATFNI01. The sequence goes on along the minus strand of DATFNI010000194.1, from coordinate 2,904 downwards.
AAGACACGGTCATCTCCGAAAGCATTGCGTGCTTCCGACTGGGCCGCCCGGATGCCGGATTTGAATGCCTCCTTGTTTTCTATGATGCGCATTCCCTTGCCGCCGCCGCCTGCTGCTGCTTTAATCAGAACGGGGTATCCGATCTCGTCGGCCACTTTCTCTGCCTCTTCGATACTTCGCACCGCTTCAGTCGTACCTGGAGAGAGCGGAACGCCGGCTTTCTTCATCATCTCGCGCGCCTTGGTCTTGTCGCCCATTTTGGAAATAGACTCAGCCGAAGGGCCTATGAAGATGAGGCCTTCATCGGCACATCTCTTGCTAAAGACGGCATTTTCGCTCAGGAATCCATAGCCCGGATGAATGGCATCAGCATGAGTCTTGTGAGCAGCAGCAATGATCTTATCCATATTGAGATAACTCTCGCTGGAAGCGGATTTACCCAGATACACCGATTCACCGGCAAGCCGGACATGGGGCGACGCAACATCAGCATTCGAATAGACAGCTACTGTTGGAATGCCAAGATCACGACATGTCCTTATCACCCGAATCGCAATCTCTCCCCGATTAGCGATCAGGATCTTAGAAATGTTTTTTTTCATTGTTCAACAAGTTAGTAACCGATAAAAATGCTTTATTTGGGATTCGTGGCCCAAATTGTGGCGTCTGTCACAAATCCACGATCATTCATTTCAAGTAAATCTGATATCACACGAGCAATATCTTCGGGGCGCAGTTTGCTTGGATTATCATCCTGACCATGACCGGCATTCGCTGCAAAATTTGTGACGACCTCGCTGGGATTAACCTGCATAACACGGATGTTGTACGATCTAAGCTCGGAACGCCAGCATTCGGTTAGTCCGTTGATTGCGAATTTGGATGCGGCATAGGGTGTTCCACCGGCAAACCCTTTCTTCCCGGCTGTCGATCCGATGTTTATGATATTACCATACTTCTGATTTTTGAATATCTTAGCCGATTCTCTGGCTACAAGTATTGTTCCAATAATATTGGTTGCAATCATATCATTCAGGCTTTCAAGGTCCACTTCCGTCAATGGCGAAAAATAACCATAAGCGGCGTTATTTATCAGCACATTATAGCCGTTCATTTCATGTTCCACCTGCGAAACCAGGGCCCTTACCTCATCTTCATTTTTGACATCAGCACGAATGGGAATGGCTCCGATTTCCTTTGCAGCACTCTGCAAACGCGCCTCCTGGCGGGCACAGATTACAACTTTTGCTCCTTTTATTATCAGTTGGCGTGCCGTTTCTTTTCCAATGCCCGAACTTCCACCTGTAATTAAGACTTTTGCTTTACTTAAATCCATACCTATATCATTTTCCAATTTTAATTTTCCGTTGTCGTGCGGAGAACATGAGAAGTTCAGAGTCCGTTCGTAACCGTCCCTCAGACAATATGTTTCACAATCATATCCGTGTAACCCGTCCAGTCATAGACCGCGGCTTCGTCCCATACATCGAATACATGAGGAACAGCCTTCCGGTTCAAGATCTCGCTAAATCTCAGGTTTTGATCGAACACAGGATCATTTGCGTTTACCGCTATTCTGATATCAAGCATACGAATAGCATCGAGATACCGGACATCAGTAAGGTTCGGCATATAGGCTATAGGATTGTGGTAGTACAATAAATCCTGATCGTCTGCATGTAAGACGACGTCCAAATCTAATATAGCACCCATCGTAATGATCTTACCGAATTCATTCGGGTATTTCAAAGCCATATTCATACTATACAAGCCACCCAGTTCCACTCCGGCAACGATGATAAAATCATCTCCCGAATTTTTTACAATAAATGGTATTACCTCATTGATTATATAGGTTTCATATCGGGCATAAAGCCCGATACGGCGTTTTGGTTGGATATTGGGATTAAAAAAAGACTCCTGGTCTACTGTATCCACACAGTACAATTGATTATGACCATTTTCCAGCTGGAATGATATCGCCTCTATCATTCCAAATTTCTCCCAGCTTCCGCGCGTTCCGTTTCGATTGGGGAAAACCAACACAGGCGTTCCACCCTCCCCAAATACTCTGATCGTCATCTCTTTCTTGAGACCAGGACTTCTCCAGCTTTTCTCTATGATATCCATAACCCATCCTCATTTAATAAAAAAGCGCTGCCATGAGTCAAATTTGAGAGATCACATCCATGTATCTCTCAATAAAAAAAATCTTTTTCTTACATCTTAAACAGAGACGCTATTTATTTAATTCTTTATCCGTTGAATGGCATTTACTTAGAAAAATAAAAGGAATCAAAGATAATCTCGATTTTCATTTATTTTTACGTGTTGTGCATTTATCTTACACTACATTCAAACTACAAAAATCGTTGTTATAGTGGGTATCATGAATTACCACTGGACAATGTTCATGTAAATCTTTCAGTTCAATGGCTAAAAAAGTCACTATTTACGATGTTGCACAGAAGGCAGGGGTTGCTATTTCCACGGTATCCCGGGTGCTTAATGAGTCACCGTATGTTTCTGATGAGACAAAACGAAAAGTTAAAGCAGCTATCGAGGAGCTGGAGTTTTATCCTCAGGCCAATGCCCGTAAACTGGCCAGCAAGGAACCTAACATGGTAGCCATGGCGGTTCCGACCTTCACTTCACCTTTCTTTAACGAGGTATTAAAAGGGGTTAAGGATGAAATTTTCCATACCGATCTGGATCTGCTCATATATAATACCGGATCACGCGACTCCACGAAAAATCTCAAAAAATTCCTGGACCGTGGTACACCCGATGCACTAATTATTTTCTCTATCGATATTGATGAAGAAATCCACCGCCGTCTCATCGCCCAGGAGGTTCCCGTAGTCCTTGTTGATGTGAAACATCCTGATTTTGACTACTATTGGT
>DATFNI010000193.1:0-14571 GCA_035266485.1 Balneolales bacterium | reverse complement strand
GCACCCCAAAACGCGCGTGAAGAGACTCAAAAAGTTGCAGAAGTCCTCGACTCCCCCGTCACTTCAGCAGTTGTCAAAGCTTATGAAATGCTGATTGCCGACAACCGGAACCAACAAGTTGCACCCAGGTAGTCCTGTCTCCTGTCTCCTGTCTCCTAAGATTAATCATTTTTTTGTATAGATCCAGGCTAACGGGTTATCATACGATTTCACCTTATTTAACAGGCTCTGAGCCTGACTTCGGTTTTGACCACCTGAGTATGTTACCAGATACCAAACATTGTGTATATCTCGCACGATACTGGCATTGGGGTAATCACCCGTTTGCAGTTTACTCAGCATATTGTCAGCCTTATCCTGGCTTAAAAACTCTCCGGCGATCACATAATAGGTCGCGGATCTTCTCGCAGCCGGCGATTTTTCGGCATCCTTCTGGCTCTCCATGCTATTACGGATCAATTCGATACGTGCCTGCATCATTTTCAGAGAATCCAGTTGCGATTTCATGGTGCCCAGGGAATCGAGCTGATCCTGAAGCTTGGTGATTCTATCTTGCTGTCGTTGCAGCCGGATTTCAGTAGCCAGTTTCTGAAACTCATTGAGAACTTCTGAGGCCTGATCCAACTCTTCGTTAGACTTTTTAACCGTCGCTAAATTCTGATCAATCAGCTGATTCATGCGCTGCAACTGTTCGCCATATCCAAAGGGATCGGCTGTCGCCATTTCGCCAAACGATCCTGCGGGCCTGCCAAGGCGAATTGAAAGCCCGAGTGTAAGGAAGCTCCATGAGTCGTTATTGTATTCGTGCGGCTTATATACCAGGGAAGATTGATTTCCAATGGTTGGATATCCATCTATTAATTCCGAATTGCTCATGTGGTAGCTGTATTCCCCTTCTATGGCAACCCGCCGGCTAATATTAACTTTTATACCAGCACCCAGAGAATAGACTATTGCTATACTCTTATTATTAATCCCCTGGTAAGGTTTGGTTGACGCATTAACAACCTTCATCGAAGTCTTGGCGTTATACCAAAAAAGTCCGGGTCCCCCGAAACCGTAAATGTCCAGATATTTGTCCAGCGGTGCGGCTTTAAACATGGACAGGAAATTAAATCTTGGCTCCAGGGTAAATCCGAAGTAATGAGTGTCGTATGAACGATGGAAATAGTTTTTCGTTGTGCCGCTCTTGAAACGGCCGGTATATAATCCGGCTCTGAATCCAAAACCCGGGTTCAAGTTATAGCCACCAAAAAACCGAAACGTTGGAGTCAATTTCCCCGACTCATTGAAATTAACAACAGAAACACCGCTGTTAAAACTAACATACCAGGGGGTGTTTATTTGTTGAGCAACACCATTGGTGACTTTGGTCAGAGATATTAGTGTCAGTATGACGATAAAAATCAGATAATTGTATCGACGCATAGCAGCAAGACTTGGCATCACATATTTAATTGGGTGCCGGATTTTTTACTTCAGGTTAAAAAAACAAGTCTTTGAATAAGGCAAGACATGGTAGTTTCGAAGGTGAAAATTTCATAAACAGAAAACAACCATGTTTGAAAAATCTATAATAACGAAAAATCGAATAACTTATATAACCTATTGTTTTAATAGTTATCTACGGATTTTTCGTACCTGTCGAATCAGATTGTAATTGTTGTTGCAACATCTCGAAGTATCGTTCGATCAGGCGCTGGTAATCGGCATTATACTTAGTTTGACTTTCGCTGCTCATTCGGTCGCGCAGGTATTTCTTAAGCTGTTCGAGAGTAACATTCGGCGGCGGCGCATATTTCTTTTCCTTTGCTACTTCTGCTCTCCGTTTCTTGTCGATTCCTCGCTCTTCCAGCGCTTTTTCAGCCGACAACATACGGGAGAGGATATTGTGTTGTCTTTGAATAAACTGACGATCCGTCTCACCACCACGCATATCATTAATAGCTTTTTCCATCTGTTCATTCATGCGTTGCAGTTCACTCAACATTTTATCGCCTGACTCGAGGGCCCCACTCTCCTGTAACTGTTTAAGCTGTTTACGGATATCGTTCTGGACCCGGGCCATTTGGTTCAAACGACTCATCTGATCATGGGTCAGCCGGCTACCCTGAATATCATTTATCAACTGTTGCATTTGATCGTTCAAATTCTTCTGCTGGCCGGACATATTCTGCAACTGTTTCATCATCTGGCTCATGCTCATCCCAGCCCCTGACATACCGTTCCTTTGCTGCTGTTCAAGTTGGTCCAGCAAAGAAGCAATCATGGAAGCCAGTTCATTCATGTTGCCAAGCACTGTCTGCACCTGGGCCTGTGAAACGTCCTGTTTTCGATTGGACAGCCCGGTGAGAGCCCGATCCATATTCTGCCGGATGATATCCTTTCTTGTAGTGATCTGATTCGACAAAGCGGGAATTTCTTTTGACAGCGCAGAAAGGCTGTCCGACACCAACTTAAAACTCTGTGCAATAGTGTGCTGCTGACGGGCCTGTTCAACAAACGCCGGACTCTGATCAGATAAATCACTCACAGCCCTGGTTACATCCTCCTGCGCATCCGACAACAAGATCAGATCCTGCAACACACTTTTCAATGCTGCAATATTTAACTGTACCTGCTTCTTATTGAGTTTTGCCCTTGCCGAACGAATCTCTTTGGCTGATTTTTGGAGTTGATTTTGAATTGAATGCTGCTGTTGGGACGATCTCGACATATCCGGTTTCCCCTGATTTAACTCCTGAATATTCTTTTGGAGCATATCCTGCGTTTGTTGAAACTGCGGGGACATTTGATTCTCAAGGTTCTTCATTTCACCTTTCGCTCTCTCCGGACTTTGCTTGCTTAGGTCATTAAGCTTGTCTTTTGCTTTTTGCAGATCTTTTTGAATCTCTTGCTGCTCATTCGCCTTCTGTTTTCCGGTGGCTTGCTTTTTAAGTAATTCCCCCTCGCGGTTACTTAGATTTTCCAACAGCTTAGCGGTTTTATCCAGACCAATATCGAGTTTCAGAGATTTAAATAATTCCAGGGTCCTTTCGAGCCTTTCTTTGTACATCTTCTCATTAAACTGATATTTCTGCATAGCCTGCTGCAACGAGCTGATGTCCATATTCTGAAGGCTTTTCTGTAGTTTTTCCAAAGCCTTCATAAGTTCCGGATCCTTGATCTGGTCTATCAGTTTTTGGAGATCCTGATATTTCTTCAGCGTTTCTTGTGAGAGTGTGTGATCTTTTTGATAATTCTTCTTTAGCCGTTCAAACTGTTTATTCAGCTCATCAATCTTTTTGTTGATTTTCTCATGGGCCTTCTTCAGTTGCTCGACAGATTGCTGTTCCTTGTATGAATTTTGGTTACCGTTTCTCAAATTCTGCTGGAGCTGCTTAAATTGCTCCTGTATATGATCCGCGCCCTCGTTTATATCTTTGAGCCTGTCTGTCAGCGAGTTCTCCTGTTGATCCGTCTGATCGAGTGTCTCGGCCATCGAACTCATTTTTATGATATGTTCTGATGTACGAACCTTTTTATAACCTGACGGCTTGTCATTATCCCTCACCTGGATCCAATAGGTAACCTGATCCAACGGTTTCAGATCCAGTTTTGTCAAATCCCAATTTATTTGCCCTACATCTTTCGTCGTATGAGGTACCGGCAACCGGATGGATTTAACTTTTTGATTCCCCACAAAAGCCTTGTCCACACGATAAAAAAGCGTTACGGAATGAAACCCGAAATCATCGCTCATTTCATACTGAACAGAAAGAGTATCCGGGTTGATCATTGATATCACATTTTCCGGCTTAATGATTGATACATAAGGATTTTCGTCTCTTAATTGACCGATTCGCACAGCATATGGATTATGATTGCTAATATTTGCCGTGTCTACAAAGGCAAAGGTCAGGCTGTCCGCTTTTTTAAAAGAGAAGCCAAGATCCAGGCTATCCGAAGGAATGCTTCCGGACAGGCCATCCCGAAGCGTATCATGCGTCAGGAATCGAATGATGTCCATGCTTTTAACAGGTTTGTTCAGAGTCCCTGTAAAACGAATCATGGATCCCGGATAGGCCTGAAATTCAGTAAAAGGATAGTTGTAACTGGATGGATCAAGCTTTGTATACGCAGGCGGAATAACGTGGGCTTCCAAATGCTCAAATCTCGGTCGTAATAATATCCGGATGGAGAAAGTCGCGGTTTTATAGCCATCCATCAGTACATAATACTCGAATGCCTCGGTGGGCTGGAGCTGACCGGAAACAAAAGTAGAGTCGTCTAAACGACCCATCTTCTGTATCCTGAAGTTTTTTTCGAGATCGGTCTTCAGCGCCAGCTTTACATCTTTTGGTTGTGGCTGTCCGTTCAAAGATAGAACAGCCTGAAAGAGACTGCCTTGCTCAAGAACCTTTGTACCCGGTCTGACTACAAACTCAAATGGAACTGGCCTGTTATAATGTTCCCAAAAATGGGTAACACGATTTATTGCGCCTGGATTATTGAATCCCAAGATGCCCAGGAAAACAACAACTGCTAAAAAAATGGACCCGGATTGTCGCTGACGTTTGGCAAAGCTGTTACTACGAATGACTGCTTTAACCGAGCGGGCCAGTTTATCCTCCGATATCTGGTCCAGGTTTTGCTTTAATGCCAGACTTGAATACGGAGTGGCGCTTTTTTCATCATTCCGAAGATCCAATACATTGCGAAGCTGTTCGAGTTGTATCGCTCTTGAAATCTGCCGATAAAATTCCGTCCAGCCCTCGGGTCTTGAAGCTTTTAAAATCCACAGACCAAGTCCCGATCCCAAAAGAAGTGCAACTATAAGTGAAACCGTCTTTATCCAGGCGGGCAGGAACAGATATGATTCTGCAACAATAAGTAGCAGTAAAAAGGCACCAAGAACGCCCAAACTGCCATATACGATCCAGAGGTTGCGGTATCGCAAATAACGCCGGTGCATCTGACGAAGCAGATGTTCAATCCGGTGCAGTTTGGCATCATTCTTTGTTTTATTCACCCCGATAACATATCAGAATATTTACTTTCCTACATATTATAGGTAACGGGAAAGGATAGCAACAGTAGTTGCAAGAGTTGCTGTCATGGAAACAATCGCTGATATGATTCCAAACCGTTCTTGTGCCGACAAACCCTGATTCTGAGGCTTGGTTGGCACAATGATTTCTGAACCCGGTTCAACTTTCGGGTAATGCCTGAAAAACAATACATGGGAAATTTTTTGAATCTCACCGTTTGGATACATGACATACGATTTTTTCCAGGCAGCACTGTCGGCATATCCGCCGGCCCTGTCGATATAGTCACGGAAACCAAGAGAATTACTATAGGGCACGTTAATCGGGTATAAGACGGCACCGGACACTTTAACCGTTTCGAGCCGCTTCGGAACGCGCAGCTCGTCGCCAGGCATGAGCTGAAGATCATACTTAGATCCGGGATGCGCGAGAATTGCCGGCAAATTGATTCCAATCGGCCCGGGTTGCGCCTCTCCGCTTCTTCGAATAAGACGGGCACCCTCTGCATAAGCCTGAGGGGTAAGCCCACCTGCTCGTTTCACCAGGTCAGAAATAGTCTCATTCTTGCTGGCAATCGTATATAGACCAGGATAGACCACCTCGCCGGTAACAGATGCTTGTTGCTGAGGTTGATAGTTGGGCTCCGACCGGACAAACACCTCATCAAAAGGTTCCAGAAGGAATTTTTCACCACCTTTTTCAATATGCAGCTGACGATCGACGCTGAAACTGAAAATCTGTGCTATCTGAGCAATAACGGTATCTTTGGGGGTACGGGTCATTCGCCGTGATACCTCAATACGATATGGCGCAGCCGACTCTTTAAACCCGTTGGCCTGCATAATCAGGTCATTGAGAGTCATATTATCTGCATAGGGATAGCTCCCCGTATCCTGCACGGCACCGTAAATCTTCACATCATATTTTTGCCGCATGTCAAAAATGGAGGGAATCATCACGATGTCATCCTTTTGCAGCTTGATGTCGTTATCTGCAGGATCTTTCATCAGTGCCTGAAGGCTAAACGGTATGACCTTAGTCTCATAATCCGGTTTCGTGCGATAGATCAAAGCCCGTGACATATAAGCATCCCCCCGGAGGCCGTCCGCCACTTTGATTAAATTATAAACCGTGGTTGTGTCTGTAACCTGATATTCGCCCGGACGAAATACCGCCCCTTTAATCTGGGCCATGTTAGCAAAACGATCGAGAATTTTACCGACAAAAATCTGATCACCGTTTTTCAACCGGAAATTCCTGAACTCAGATTCATTGACGCTCAGAATTTTCTTTTCCGTTGAAGTATTTCGATATACTTTGACGCGTTGAGTATAGGCGCTGTCGGTAAATCCACCGGCGAAACGGAAAACATCGGCAAGGGTTTCTCCCTGTCTTACCTGAAATAAACGGGGTCTTTTGACTTCCCCGCCTACATAAACCCGTTTCTTATAAGGATCCACTTTTATGATATCCTGATCCTGGAGACGGATATTGCTGACTGTTTTCCCGTACACAAGGAAATCATAAACATCGACGCTGTCGATAATGTGGTTATTTCGTATAACCTCGATCGACCGGTATGATCCATTATCCGAGGGGCCGCCGCACACGTATAAAGCGTTAAAAACCGTCGATAAACTTGAAAGAGTGTAAGTTCCTGGCGCCTGTACTTCACCAATAATATTCACATTGATGCTGCGAATTTTGCCAAGCGTAATATCGGCATATGTATTTCTCTTCTTCGGATTATTGGGGCTTAACCCGGAATATATTTCAGTGAGGCGTTTAATGATGCGCTGCCTGGCCTGGTCCATGGTCAGACCATTGAGATAGATCGGCCCGATGTTACTGATAGAGATGCTTCCATCCGGACTTATCGTCTCCTGGTATGTCATCTGGGCCGCTCCCCAGATATTAATCACCAGCTCATCCCCGGGCCCCAGTTGATAATTTTGGGGAGTCGGGATATTCATCGAGGGTGCAAAGGTCAGTTTCTTTTGGTTGAAAAGATCGGCACCGAATATTTTGCGTTGCTTTGTAGTTGCCGTTGAGCCGGATAATGCAACCGTATCGGACGCAAACGGTACGGTACGACGACTCAATAATTCCTTGAAATTTAACGGCATACGATTTTGCGCCGTTGTATCTGCCGAAGCACTTTGTCCCAGTCCACCTTTTGACTGGATGTCCATAACACGCTGCTGGAATTTCTGTATCTCGCTGGCAGGCATTCCCCTGGCAGCTGCCAAATTTTCAAGATCACTGATACTCATCCCACGGCTTTGTGCCTTTTGCACAATGTCAATGATCTGTTGATCACTCAGATTATCAACATTGATTTGAGAGAAGTCTATATTCTCCAGTTGTTGTTGCTGAGCAAAAACCGGCTGAGAGATCGTTGTCATCAGAACAGAGAATGTCAGCAAGGATAAGAGAAGGGCAAAATAAGCCGTTAATCGCTTCATTATGCGTCGTGAAATGTTTGAATTTTTATGGTGAAAGCCGTGCGCGGCAAATGACCGATATTTATCAGGCAAATTTACACGATCGAATGCCTAATAAAAAGTCATATTCGGGTGAAACCCGGGTATATGATCGGATGAAAATACAAAAATGTAAGTAGATTAGTGACAATGATAGCGTCATTTATGTCTGTTGAAAGCGGTAAGCACCGTGCTCTCGCCAATCGAAAACCTTCCCCCACGTTGTTCCAGAGTTACGGCTTCATTGAATGCATCGTGCTCCAGGTATAAGTAATGACCGCTCTGACACCATTCGCTTAGAATATCCCTTTTCTCATCAAGCGTTTGAACAGGATGCATATCATACCCCATCACCCATGGCAACGACACATGGGCTGCAGTTGGTACCAAATCCGCTGCAAACAGTATTGCTATCCCGTTTGCTTCGATTTTAACTAATTGTTGACCGATAGTATGTCCATTGACAATAATTGTCGACAAACCCTCTTCGAAAGTGTAACTGGATGGAATCAGCTCGAGTTTGGATTGTTGACGCAGTGGATCAATATTCTCATCCAGGAAACTAGCTTTTTCCCTTGCATTGGGTTGCAATGCTGTTTCCCACTGACTCTCCGTTATCCAGTGTCTTGCTTCCGGAAAGGTGAGGCCGGATTCCTGACCATCGCGCCGGTAACTTGCCCCGCCACAATGATCAAAATGAAGGTGTGTCAGTATTATATCTGTGATGTCCGGTGATGAAAAACCATGAAAATTCAGCGAACGGACCAAATCGGAATGCTCGTGATCAATCTTGTATATGTCTTCGAATTTTCGACTGAACTTACGTCCTATTCCAGTATCAATCAGGTAACGTTTACCTGTACGGGTTGATTCCACCAACAGGCATCGCATTGCCAGGGGTATTCGATTTTGCTCATCCGGGACGATTGCTTTTTGCCATAATGGTTTGGGAACAACACCAAACATAGCCCCGCCATCAAGACCAAACCGGCCGGTTTCGATAGTATATAAATTAAACGAACCTAGCTTACACGAGGATAACTCCATATAATCAAATCTTGAAATCGATCGGGGGATAATTTTTGAAATGACCGTTTCCTTTTATCCGGCGTTTAACATTTTCCAGGGCTTTATACTTGGGAAGAACCTGTTCAAGGTGCTCCTGTATGAAATGAAGACGCTCTCTTTCGGATTTTATTTCGAGAAGATTTTGTTTTTGAGCCAATTCAAAACCCACGAGATGTACAATCCTGAAGGAATGGAGAGGCTCACTGGGAACGGTGATTGTAACGGATTCCTGCTCAAGTAACGACACAACTTCATACAACATGGGGCGAATAGTCTCCCGGATGCGGCCAAGGTCATCCTCTTCTTCATGATCATGGAAATAGGTTACCACAGCCTGTAAAAATGATTCTGAAGTATCGAACCCATGCACCAGAAAACGATCACCACCGGCACACACTATGTCCATACGTCCATCGCCATAAATTTTGTGAATCACTTTGATGTTTGATACACAACCTACTTTCGATATGGAATTATTGATATAACTGGTTATACCAAAAGGAATCTTCTTACCGGCACAATAACGGACCATCTCCCGGTAGCGATCCTCGAATATGTGCAAATTGAGCGTTTCACCGGGAAAAAGTACCAGCGGCAATGGGAAAACCGGTATTTTAATCATTGGTTTTGTCATAAAGACTCTTTCCGGCTGTATACGGACCGGTTATAATTGGCTCATAAGTTTTTCCAGAAACAGTTTAACCTCCTTCAGGTCTTTGACAACACCAACAGGCAATTGTACTTTCCCGGAAATGCCGTTGTTGCGTGAATGTTTACCTTCAATTACCTGGCGTGCACCGGCAGTGCTATATTTTTTCTCCCGGATAAGCGTCTTAAGCCGGATAATGGTCTCAATATCATCGTCAGTGTACATTCTCTTACCCGAACGGTTCTTGGCCGGTTTCAAACTGTCGAAGCGAGTTTCCCAATATCGCAGTATATGCGGTTCTACTTCGGTGATTTCACTAACTTCACCGATACTATAATAAAGTTTTTTCATTGATTGCGAGTCAACGATTTAGTTATTTTGATTTCTTGTAGTTACTTAAACCCATTTCCTTATAAAGGAGAAATAATCAAGATTCATAACATTGTCAAACACTTCCGTAGAAAAGCCAGAGTTAAGTATTGTTGTTCCTCTTTTTAATGAACAGGAATCGTTACGAGAGTTATATAATACCGTCGATAAGACACTTAACGAGCTGTACAGTTTCGAAATAATTTTTGTTGACGACGGTTCAAATGATGAATCGTGGGAGGTCATTAAGGAACTGTCCGCCGGGCATTCGGCTGTCAGAGGCATTCGATTCCGCCGTAACTATGGCAAGAGCGCTGCCTTGCAGAAGGGCTTTGAAAAAGTCCGCGGAAATTATGTCGTCACCATGGATGCCGATCTTCAGGATGATCCTGCCGAAATACCCGATATGATTAACATGCTTACCGGTGGGTATGATCTGGTGAGCGGCTGGAAAAAGAAACGCCATGACCCCGTGTCTAAAACGATACCGTCCAAATTGTTCAACATCGGAACCTCATGGGTCACCGGAATACCACTGCATGATTTTAACTGTGGACTTAAAGCGTACCGGCGAGAGGTGGTCGACAATATTTATCTCTATGGAGAAATGCACCGGTATGTGCCGCTGCTGGCTAACTGGGAAGGATTCAGTCGGATTGGGGAGAAAGTCGTCGTTCATCATCCGCGAAAATATGGACGGACTAAATTTGGTGTCTCCAGGGGAATGAAAGGATTTTTGGATTTAGTATCCCTGATGTTCATTAACAAATATGTTCAGCGCCCCATGCATTTTTTCGGTTCAATTGGAACCGTATCACTGTTGATTGGAGGTGGCATCACCTTCTATTTGACCATAATGAGGTTGTTTTTTCGTGAATATCTGACTAACCGCCCACTGTTCCTGTTCGGCATCATGTTACTGTTGCTTGGGGTTCAGTTCTTCTCGATCGGTTTCCTTGGTGAGCTGATCATCAAACATAAAGGAGAAGAAAAAACGATAAATATCAAAGATATAATCTGATATACCGGCAACCATTCATCCCTATAAGAAAAAAAGCCTTCCATTGGAAGGCTTTTTGGTACCGCGTACGGGATTTGAACCCGTGTTACCGCCGTGAAAGGGCGGCGTCCTAGACCCCTAGACGAACGCGGCAAAAATTATCAGGGAGCAAGGTGGGATTCGAACCCACGGCCTCTAGAGCCACAATCTAGCGCTCTAACCAACTGAGCTACATGCTCCGTATCAGAAAATGAAAGATCGTCATTGGTACCGCGTACGGGATTTGAACCCGTGTCACCGCCGTGAAAGGGCGACGTCCTAGGCCTCTAGACGAACGCGGCGGTTAATCTGGGAACCACCAGGAACAGGATCCGATTAGATCCAGTTTTGAGGCGACAGGCGGATTCGAACCGCCGTAAAAGGTTTTGCAGACCTCTGCCTAGCCACTCGGCCATGTCGCCTTAACAATTTTGAATTATGAATTTTAAATTAAAGAACCATGAATAGAACGATATTCACCGGCCGAACGATGCTCCTTCGGTCAATAAATTATTGCTTGGTTCTGCAAATGCCCAATTCAAAATTTAGAATTAAGAATTCAAAATTACACTGGTACGCCCAACAGGACTCGAACCTGTAACCTACTGCTTAGAAGGCAGTTGCTCTATCCGGTTGAGCTATGGGCGCTCATCCCGAATGCCTTCGGAACATCATTTCAAAGATAATAACCCGACCTTCTATCCTGAAATACAGTGGTGATCTCACCAACAAGTATTCATTTCAAAGCTGAATTATATCAAAAAATGGCTCTGGAAGAGCGTTGTACAGCAATCGGGTTCAGAGTCTGTTAAACTTAAGACCAAACTGTTTCCCCAATAAGTAACAAAAGAACATTGAACAAAATCTTGTCGGGGCGACAGGATTTGAACCTGCGACCCTCTGCTCCCAAAGCAGATGCGCTACCGGGCTGCGCTACGCCCCGAAACAAAAAATATAAATGAACACATCGACCCACAGGTCTTAAGCCTGCAACCTTCTGCTTCTAAAGCAGGGGCGTTGTTCTCGTCCCCGCAGAACAACATGCCGATCCCTTTCGGGAAAGATTTTTAAAATAAAGGCAATCTAAATGAAAAGCAATCCTCCCATCACATGAAACGCCGGTAATTATGTTACATTTTAGTGGAAAACGACGTCTTCTTATTCGTAGCGCAGGCTTTCGACAGGATCCAGTCTTGCAGCTTTTGTGGCGGGGAAAACGCCAAATGCCAGGCCAATCAATGATAATCCAAGAATACCGGCTATCGACGCCATCCAGGGAAATACGAGCTGTGAATCCATCACTATGGCAAGAAGATTCCCTCCCAAAACACCTATCAGAAATCCAAGAATACCCCCAAGCTGACAAATAAACACCGCCTCAATCAGGAATTGGTAAATGATCGCCTTACGCGTTGCTCCAAGTGCCTTGCGGATGCCGATTTCGCGGGTTCGTTCAGTGACCGATACCAGCATAATATTCATGACACCGATACCGGCACCCAATAAGGCAATGCCGCCAACGACAAATCCAAACAGATACAGATAACGTGTGAACTTGCTGAATGCTTCTTTCAATGAATTATTTGTTTCTACGCTGAAATCATTATCCTTTCCCGGGGGTACCTTTCTGATAGTCCGCATCAATCCTATCAGCTCGTCAATTGTAGCAGGAACAAGAGTCATTGAAGGAGATCTGGCCTGAATATTGATATTGCGGTCTGACCCATAAATCTGCATGGCCCTGGTGTAGGGAATCAGCGCAAACCTGTCCTGGGATTGTCCGAAGGTAGAACCTTTCGACTCAAGGGTACCGATAACGGTAAAGGGCCGCCCTCCAATCCGAATCTTTTTACCTATAGGGAAAACGGTTGGAAACAGCTTATCAACCACATCACTTCCCAGGATGCATACTGATCGGGCACTGGTAATGTCACTTTGTGTCAGATCACGTCCGTATTTGATATTATAGGCATTATTGGAAATGTAATATTCATTGCTTCCATACACCCTGATATCCGGGTCTGTAACAACACCCCCATATTCAACCTTCGTTGATGTAAACTGCTCGTCAGGACTAACGGACCGGGCCAAAACAACCCGGTCTTTCAATTTTTCAAAATCTTCGAAGGTGATATTTTTCCGGTTTCTGTACTTTTCATAATCACCGCCAACCATTACTCCGGGAAACTTGCTGATATATACCACATTCCCACCCATCACATTCAAGGTGTTGTCAAAATAGGTCTGCAGAACAAGCACGGCCGTCGATGCGCTTATGATTGCAAACACGCCAACCACGATGGCAAACATGGTTAGCAGAGACCGCAGTTTGTTAGCAGTCAGGGAGGCATAAGCCATTCGTACGATTTCGAGAATATTCATCTCACTAAAATTTATTCCTCATTCATACCGGAGTGATTCTATCGGGTCGGAACTGGCAGCCTTACGTGCAGGGAGATATCCGAAAAGGATCCCGGTAAGAGTGGTAATCACAAAGGCTACGATCACCGTTGTCCAATCCATATAGGCAACAAACACCTGGTTTATATAATGGGCAATGACGCCGGTGAGCAGTACCCCTATCACTCCCCCAAGTGAACATATAATGACTGCCTCAATCAAAAACTGGATTAATATTTGAGATGACCGGGCACCGATCGCTTTACGGATACCAATTTCACGTGTTCGTTCCTTGACCGAGACAAACATGATATTCATCACGCCGATCCCACCAACAAACAAGGAGAGAGCCGTCAGGAAAATCCCTATCAGGTAGATTGCCTTTGTCATCGCGTCATATTGTGCACGGAACAGATCAAGCTTATTAATCGCAAAATCATCTTTCTGCAACGGATCAAGCTGACGAACCCGGCGCATGATTCCTTCCAACTCATACTGACCGGCATTCAACGATTGGTCGGAGGCATATTTCACCTGCAATGTCATATTGCGGCGAATACTGAAGTATTTTTTGTATGCATTCAATGGTACAATGATCTGATTGTCAAAGCTCTCAAGTCCTAAAAACTTGCCTTGCTTCTCCAGCAGGCCAATAACCTCAAAATCATACCCATCGACACGTATCGTCTTGCCAAGCGGGCTACCATAATTAAACAGGGCATTTGCAACATCGGCACCAATGATGCACACCTGCCTGCCCGAATGACTTTCCTCGCTGGTAAAAAAGCGTCCTTGTGAGATATTGGCATTTGATGTTTGCATATACGCTGTGGTCGTACCGGTCATCTGGACATTTTTAGCCTCCTGATCCTCATATTTAATACTTACACTGCGCTGGGCAAGCGGGGCAACTGCTTTGACATAATGGCTGTAATCCATGATCTTTTCCGCATATGAGGCCTTCATTTCACGCCGGTTGATGTAATCCCACCACTTATAATTCGGACCGAATGACCAGGGCCACTTCTGGACATAGAGCACGTCTTTGCCCAGCATATCCAGACTGGATTCAAACCCACGATTAATACCATCGATGACCGTAGCCATCGTCGTCACGGAAACAATACCAATGATGATGCCAAAGGTGGTTAGAAATGCTCTTAACTTGTTAGCCCATATAGCATGCATTGCTATTTTAAGGCCTTCATACACATTTTTAAAAAAATACAACATAATTAATTTTCAGCTGCGCCATGCATTATCCTGAAGTCTACGAAAAAGATTTCATTTCGTTACATTTCAGCGTCAAATAATTTAAAAAGAAGAAACTTTTTGTTGCATGAGTCAAAACGAAGTTGATAAACTGGACGTCCTTGCCTGGTCCGCCCATCCTGACGATACAGAGTTATGTTGTTCCGGTACATTGGCAGCATTGGTTAAACAGGGACTTAAAGTGGGTGTAGTTGATCTGACCCGCGGTGATATGGGAACCCGCGGCACCCCGCAACAGCGGCTGGACGAAGCACAGGCAGC
>DATFNI010000192.1:0-14825 GCA_035266485.1 Balneolales bacterium | reverse complement strand
GCATTCGGGCTGCCCGCCGGTTATCCCGTTATTGCCGGAAGATAGGGTAACGCCCGAGTGTCCAGGCGACGGCTTCGCCGGTGTCTCCCGGTGGGATTAGTGAAAGATCTAACATTGCAGGTTGAAAGTTACAGGTTCAGTCCGGCTGAACGATGGAAACTTGTAACATTCAACCTGCAACAGATAAGGAGGAGGCCCCGACCGGTGTGTTGGTGACTGTGACTTCCCCATAGTTGTCAAACCGGTTATTAACTGTGGAAGGGGGCATCGAACTGAAGGTTTGTCCCCATACAGTTACCGGAATCACACACAATACGATCCCACAACCTATTGCTGCTCTGAGTCTTCCAATCATTTTTCCCTTGTTTCTTCTTGTAATAGTTCCGTTATCTTTTCACTCTCCCGGCGAAGATTTGGCCAATAAAAAACTCTAACCAAAAACAATGCCTCATCCGTAACACTGGAATCTCGCACACTAAAATTCCCTCCCACTATTGCTGCTGTAACTCTATCTATCAATGGGTTCCCTTTATTTTGGGTTATCGTTATTGTTTTACAGTAACATCAAAAACTCCGTTTACCCAAATCGAGTCTTTTGATCCGTCATCAACAGTTATCTCAAAGGAGTATGAATCAGGTTGACTAGTAGCTTTCCATTTGATCTGGTTCCCTAAAGTCATATAAACCCCATCACCACCATATGTTGTATCTGTGCCATCTATAGGTGTCCCGTGATATATATACCAGTAAAATCTAAATTTAGTATTAGTGCTGTCTGCAATAACACACACAAACTGGGCCGTATCCCCCGGTGCAACAGTGCTTGGCGTGGCATAGGCTTTCAAAATTCGGGTCTGGGGCGGTTGATCCCCCCCGTTGGATTCGCCGGGACCGTAGATTTTTATTTTGCATCCCGCTTCGGCCAGCCAAATAATGTGTTTCATCGTCACTCCTGTTCAAACGGTATAATGTTTATGTGTTAAATGCATAATTTATTTCTTATAGACAAGAGACAGGTATCAAATACTATTTTTTAGCACGAAATTAACATAAATTTTCCTCTCGTTCCCAACGTCCCGTTGGGAATGCTCATCTTGAAACTCTGTTTCATCTATCTATCGGAACCTTATCTCCGGAAATACTTCGAATAATCCCTCTTTCTTTGTTGTGGAAGCAGAGCTTCCCGTTGTGCGTTCCCAAAGAGACTTTGGGAACGAGACGAATAAAATAAGCTCTCCTCTCTTTTCGATATATAATCTTGCCAATCTCTTTATAAATTGAAGTGTTATAGAAATATTAATGCTTGGTTGTGTCGATCACCGTAACCTCAAACGTATTTGACTCCCAATAATCGATGCATCCATCTTCGGCCCTCACAGTCACAATAGCTTTTCCCACGTTATAGGGAACCACTTTTAAAATACTTCCTTGATTAGTTTTGGGATTTGATTGCATGGTTGAAAAAACAACTAGCTGGCCTTGAAGATCTGTGGATTTAGCGTTAAAGACCATTTGTTTATGCGCTGTTTGAACAAAAACCGGCGGGTTACCGACAAGATCGATCATAAGTGAGTCCCCATGTGCGTAAAGAGTGGTATCCGGAATCGGGTTTTGTACAACAATATTGCCCTCACATCCGGAGCGCTCTGTCTGGCATTCGGAGAATGATCCAAAACTCACTAACAAAGCTGCAGCTATAAAAAGGATTGATTTTACTGTTTTCATACCTTTTCTCATAAGTTAATTCATTATAACCAAAATCTTACTGTAATCATTAATGTTTGGTTGTATCAATCACCGTAACATTAAACGAAAGTCCCTCCCAATAATCGACACATCCATCTTCGGCTCTCACAGTTACAATAGCTTTCCCCGCGTTATAAGGAACTACACTCAGTAGACTTACGTCACCAGTATTTGGATTCAATTTAATTGTAGGAAACACGACCAGCTGACCTTCAAGATCTGTGAATTGAGCGGTAAAACTCATGCCTTTATGCGCTGTTTGGACAAAAACCGGCGGGTTACCGACCAGATCGATCATAAGTGAGTCCCCTCCTGCGTAAAGCGTGGTATCCGGAATCGGATTTTGTACAACAATCTTGCCTTCACATCCAGAACGCTCTGTCTGGCATTTTGAGAATAATAGCAGGCCGGCCAAAACCATACTACACAGCAATAGCACCGGCAACAACCGAACTGCCATTGGCTTAAGACTCTTCAATAACCCTTCTCTGTTTTTCTGATTCATAGCTCACGTCTCCAAACGGTATAGTGTTCATTCTTAGGTACTTAATTATCTTTTTAAACGCAAACCTTATCTATCACGAAATCGAACCTTCCCATGAAAAGATATCTAAGGGTTTTCAGTTTATACCTCACAGAAATGCGGCTATATATCAATTAACGCCCGTATGTCCAGGTAACAGCCCCTGGACCAGCATCATATTAGCTCAAACAAGGGAAATATCTATTCTTTCAAAGTATTTCTTTAAAATGGTATTAAATCAGCGTTGGCATTTTTATTTTAAGGAGGCTTTGTAAAACCCTCCTCTAAGCCTCTCCTGTAAATCAGGAGAGGTTTGGTAAGGTAAAAATAAAGGTTTTACAAAGCCTCCTTAAACCCATCCCGGTGTGACCGGGAGCTTCTTTTGAACCATTTCAGGGATACGGAAATTGTCAGATAAAAATATTTTAGTGGCCTTCGGCGGCGTTTCACCCGAACACGAGGTTTCGGTACTGACCGCTTTGCAGGCCGTCAGTGCGCTTAAGGAAACCAGCTATCATCCCGTTGCCTTATATATCACTAAATCAGGGCGATGGCTGACCGGAGATCCTCTTCTCGAGCTTGAAAACTACCAGGATCTGAAAAAACTGGAAGCGCAGGCCACACCGTGCACGTTTGAGATCGATGAAACGGGACGTGCCCTGTTAACCGAAACCGGCAAAAAGGGATTGTTCCAGAAACCGATAAAGACACCCATTCACACCGTGCTGATGAGTTTTCATGGTTCCGACGGCGAGAACGGCGCCTTCCAGGGTTTGATGGAAAGCCTGAACCTGCCCTACTCCGGGAGTGGCATCCTGGGATCCTCGCTGGGGATGGACAAGTGGCGGGCTAAGATCTTCTGCCGGGCCAATGACATCCCGGTCACCAACGACGTCAGTTTTACCGAGACCGACTGGGAGAAAAATCAGGACGTCATTTTAAAAAAGATTGAATCACTGAATTGGCCGGTATTTGTGAAACCGGTTCACCTGGGCAGCAGCATCGGTGTGATCAAGTGCTCCGACAAAGAAAAACTCGTCGAATCCATAGAGACGGCTTTCCGGTATGATGCGCGGCTCATAGTCGAAGAGGCTGTTCATCCCCTCATGGAGATCAACTGCTCGGTGCTTGGTAATGAAGAATCAGCGCAGGCCAGCGTATGCGAGCAGCCCATTAGCAAAGAAGAGCTACTTACCTTCGAGGAAAAATACCTGAGTGATGGCGGTGGTGGCAAGGGCATGGCATCGGCTGACCGCCGCATCCCGGCACCGATCTCAGATGAACTTACCAGGCAAATACAGGAACTTTCAGTTCGTATTTTCCAGGCTATGGACTGCTCGGGCGTGACACGGCTCGACTTTCTGATCAACTCAGATACAAATCAAATATATTTTAATGAGATAAATACCATTCCAGGTTCGTTCTCATTCTACCTGTGGGATAAAACGGACATTCCATATCCCCGGCTTCTTGAACAGCTGATTTCCCTTGCTCAGGAGCGGCATCGCCAAAAAAATGGACGCATCCGCAGTTACGAAACGAACCTCTTGAGCAAAAAATCGGTTCAGGGAATCAAAGGGCTCAAATTTCGCAAGTCCTAACTCGTTGTCTGATACGGTGATCTAAACGTTTGAATCTTCCGATATGAAATTAATGACGTCGATATCTGCTTTTAAACACGGCATGCGATACCAGCCTGCGATCGTGCTGGTCATTCTTGCCCTGGGCCTTGCTTCTTGCAGCACCCCGGAAACGGTAGTCGTAAATAAAACTCCGGAAAGTGCTACCAAACCGGGCCAATACAACCCGTCACAAGCCAGCAAGACCACGACACAAACACTCAATTACGGCGAGACCAATAAAATCGAAAGTCTCGATCCCCTTTTTGCGCACAATAATGCCACATTCCGGGTCATCGACCTGATGTACGAAGGCCTCGTCGGGTTGAACGACCATGGTGAAGTAGTACCCCGAATTGCAAAGAGCTGGGATGTAAGCGCCGATTCTCTTACCTATATCTTTCATCTTAACCCTGATATCTACTTCCAGGACAACGAGGTTTTTAACAGCGGGCGCGGACGGCTGATCAGAGCTTCGGATGTTGCCTTCGATCTGACCCGCACGGCAAAAAACAATGTCCCTGGTTATGCGTCAAAACTGTTTATGGATATCCACGGGTATGACACGTATTATAAAGAGCAGCACCAAATCTTCGATCAAAGCGCTCGTGTTCTCAAAAACATCCCGGGTATACAAGCGGTCAATGACAGCACCCTAAAGATCACCCTGGATATTCCCGATCCAAACTTGCTATACAAGCTGGCATCTCCTTACGCAGTTGTATATCCCCCGGAAGCAGTGAGTTACACAGCTCAGGGTTTGGACACCAAACTGGGCGAGCAGAATCTTGGGCTGACCGTTAATCCTGTCGGTTCCGGTCCTTTCACTTTCGACCATAGCGAGGGTGATTCCGTATACGTTTTTGTCAAAAATGATAACTACTGGCGGACTGTCAATGGAGACACGCTGCCAACACTCGATGGGGTAGATGTCTACCAATTTTCAAATGCCCGTCGTTTATTTCGGGCATTTACAACCGGGACGATCAGTTATATTCCCAATGTGGGTCCCGACCTGCTTGAATCACTGCTCGATGACTCCGGAAACCTGAAACCCGGATATGCTTCAAAATTCAATCTAAGTGCGCTTCCCGGTAGAAACCTTGTTGAACTTTACTACAATCCTATAAACGATCAGCATGTGGGCATGGATGAGGCGACCGGCATCTCACAGCAGTTCAATCCCAAAAGTTATACTTCAAATATTGGGAAAAACACGATCGATATTCTCTATGAGAAACCTGCACCTTCCGGTAAAACGGCTATGTCCGATACAAGCAAAACCATTTTTATTGCCAACACCGAAGATGCCACACGTCTGAACCTGATCCGGTCATTCATCACTTCTTTGACGGCGAATTGGCAGGTACGCCGTTTTCAGAGTCTGGTGATCAGCCGTGCGGTGACCTTCTATACCAAGGAACCTGCAATGTTCGCCCCCGATTCTTCAATAGACAAATCCGACAACCTGTTGCTGGCGCTCGCATATAAACGATACAGCCTTACAAAAGATGGTATCATTGGCTTGCATTACAACAACTTCTCGTGGTGGCAGGATCTTTCACAGGCCAGCATTTCAACCGGTGTGAGACCATAAGTATGTATTTTTTAGTTAATTCACAGGGTCATTGATGAAACTTGCCGTTATTGCTAATCCAGCGAAGTATGAAATAAAAGAACCTTTTAAGAAACTGCTGCATTGGGCTTCTCAAAACCAGGTTGATGTTTACTTCCACACCGAACTGAAATATATGCTGGACGAGATGTGTCAGAAGTGCTGCCACCCTCTCGATTCCGAGCTGAAGGTCATCGACGAAGCCCAAATTATCATCGCCATGGGAGGTGATGGTACGATGCTGCGTACGGCCCGTCTTGTCGGCTCGTCAGGCAAGCCGATCCTGGGGGTTAACAGTGGGAGGCTTGGCTTCATGGCCAACACGCAGCCCGGACAACTTATCGAAGCCCTCAAGCATATCATGTCCGGTAATTTTAAACTGGACAAACGATACCTGCTGGAAGCCGTTGATAATGGCGGGAATCATTATCTGGCGCTGAACGAGATCCTGTTCAGCAAGAAGGCCTCCGCTTCCATGATTACGATCAGCGCGTATTATAACGGAATGTTCATCAATAGGTATTGGGCCGATGGGCTGCTGGTGTCGTCGCCGACCGGTTCAACGGCTTACAATCTTTCTTCAGGCGGACCGATCGTTATGCCACAGACCAATGTATTGGTGTTGACTCCCATCAATCCGCATACCCTCACTACCAGACCGGTGGTGCTGCCTACTGATGAGCCAATCAGACTGGCAGTAGAAAAACAAGAGCACGATGTCTTATTTTCTTATGATGGCGAAATTTGTGAAATTACGCAGTATCCGCTGGAAGTCGAGATCAATAGAACGAGCTTCACCATAGATATACTGGAACTACCCGGTCATGATTATTTTGAAACCTTACGCACAAAACTTATGTGGGGAAGAGATTTCAGAGACAAGGCTCTGATTCGGGATAATTTATAAATCATCAACTGTTAACTTTAAAAAAGAAATACATTATGAAAATTACTGTAGTAGGTGCCGGTGGAAATGTTGGATCCACTGTGGCATTAGCAATTGCCCAACGCGATTTTGCGAATGAAGTAGTGATGGTCGACATTGAAATCAAGAAAGATGACAAGACTTTTTACCCTTCAGTAGGACGTGCCCTCGACCAATGGGAATCCGCTGCCATTCACAGTTTTGACACTCATCTGGTTGGAACGACGGATTATGACGACACGGCCGGTTCCGATATTTGTGTGATAACCGCTGGCGTCCCCCGCCGGCCGGGTATGAGTCGCGACGACCTTTTAAGCATCAATGCCAGGATTGTTAAGGAAGTAACCGGCAAGCTGATTGAGAAATCTCCGAATACGGTACTTATTCTCGTTTCCAATCCACTTGATGTGATGGCTTATGTGGCGCGCGAAACGAGTAAGCTTCCCGATAATAAGGTCATGGGCATGGCCGGTATTCTCGACACTGCCCGCTACCGGGCATTCCTGGCCAGCGAACTCAATGTATCCCCAAAAGATATTCAGGCCCTGATCCTCGGTGGCCATGGTGATACAATGGTTCCCCTGCCACGCTACACCACAGTAAGTGGTATCCCGGTAACCCAGCTCATCGGGAAAAACAAACTCGACGAGATCATTAAACGTACCAAAATGGGTGGCGGCGAGATTGTTAACCTGGAAGGTACCTCTGCATGGTATGCACCGGGTGCAGCTGCAGCTCAAATGGCAGAAGCGATCGCACTCGATCAGAACCGTATCTTCCCATGCGCTGCGTACCTGGATGGACAATATGGCCTCAAAGGCATGTTCATCGGCGTTCCCGTCAAATTAGGCGAGGGTGGAATCAAAGAGATCATCGAGATCGAACTGAACGACGAAGAAAGAGGCATGCTCAACGAATCTGCTGATCATGTCCAGTCCGTTCTTGATAATTTCAAGAAAATGGCAAAGTAAAAAGCCCGTTTTCGTTAATGACGGAAGGCCGTCCTGAGTAATCGGGACGACCTTTTTTATTTCATTCAATCGCCTGGTATAGAATATGTATCTGAATTATTCCATTTCCCAGCGTAAAAATCTGTGCTATCCGTGTCGTCTGTGTTCTGTTCTTTTTCCACTTTGCAACTAACATGACCATGCAAGTGCATTATTCCTCCCAACTGAATAATTTCCCCTTGAACTAATTTTTGACGAGATTGATATTGACAGTCAGCTATTCTTAACAATTGGAGGAGATTATCATGAAACGATATGCTACCGTCTGTACAGCATTGTTCCTGATCATGGTTATGATGAGCGGATGCGGAGGATCAAACAGAGCCACGCGGCAGACGAACAGGGAAATCAATGATGTTCCCAAATGGTATAACAAGCCACCGAAAGACGATAAGAAGTTTTTGTATTCGGTCTCATCTGCCCGTTCCAGCGACCGGGAGATAGCACGCCAGAAAGCCGTGATGAATGCAACCGTCGACCTGGGCCGCAAACTGAGCCAGAAGGTGGAGGCCCTGCAAAAGATGTTCAACGAAGAGGTTACCTCGGGTACGGATAACAATTTCGACGAAGACTTCACGAATGCCGCCAAAAGTATCGTTAATCAGCAACTGACTGGTGTTACCGTCGACCAGGTCAAAAGCTATGCACGACCGATGGGTGATAAATCATCCATCATTGAGACATTCGCACTGGTTAAACTACCTGTCGGCCAGGCACGTGATATCATAGAGAACACCCTCTCCCGCGACCAGGAATTATATGTCCGCCTCAAAGCATCCAAAGCTTTCAAGGAACTGCAGGACAATATTGACCGCATTGGCAACCAAAATCAGTGATCAGTAAACAGTGAACAATTAACAATAGAACCCTTCAATAAATCGAAGGGTTTTTCCTGTTAACTGTTTACTGATAATTGTTAACTGGTTAAGGGGCTGATATCAGGGTGATATCCTGGGCGATCATGCCTTTTTCGTTTTCGACGAGATCGAACTCGAAGATCAGGTCGCGGCTGGGCAGAAAGCTGGTGTCGAAATTGGGTTCGAACTGCGACACATGCGCAAAGACCGTCTTATAAGGCGACTTTTCGAACCGTGAATCGGTAATCCATAGCTTGTCGTCGATCCGGGTCAGGTAACGCATGAATCCATAGCCTTCACTGTGTGAATAGTCATAGCAGACGCCGCGAACCCGTGAACCGATCTTACCCCAGTCGTAGGGCGAATCTACGGGTAGTAATCCCGGAATCAGATAACCTGAGAAAAACATATCGGCGGTTTTTTTCAGCTTGTCTGATACATTATCAAACCCGACTAGCTCGACACGCTTGCCCAGGTTCTGTATCTCCTGGATGAGCCTGAGATAGCTGGCATTACCCCCAACTAATAACAAACGGTCGTACCCGTGAGCCTGTATCAGAACATCGACAGCCACATCGACATTGACCGGGATTTCCGGGATGAATGACCCGGTTTCAGGATCTTTAAAATGTTTAACCGGTATCTCAAGGACCTTGAATTCAAAATCACGTAACACCTCACAGAATCGTTCCGTTTTATTACGATAAGCCTCATCGGTACGTGACCTGTCAGCATCAAATGGCAAATAAACATTCATTCTCGTTGGGCGGACGCCATCACGGCAAGCAAATCTTCTCAGGATGTCGTATCTCAAACCAAAACCGCCATTAATGGTTACATCCAGGGCATCAACAAAGACACCTACGCTATATTCATTCATACTGACCTAATAATTTTTTATTAATATTATTTCAACTTATTGTTTTTCATAGTATTGCAATGATATCAACACGACCAATCATTTTCTGAATATACGAAAAGAACCTTTTGCCGCTATTGATGTCCGGTAAAACAGCAAAAACAGCAATCCTCCCGTACCCAATAACATGAGCAGGAATCGGGTCGTGGTTATTCCAACATGAGGTAATATTATTTCATTTCCAAGTATTACCAAAACTACCGTAAATACAATTATTATAACAGAACGGACCAATCTGTATGGTACCGGGTAGTATTTCTGGCTGTAATAATAGATAAGTATAGCCATTGAAACATAGCTGGCCAACGTAGCGATTGCCGCGCCCAGCATGCCAATCCGTGGTACCAATACCAGGTTAGCTATGATTGTGACGGCCGCCCCACAAAGTGTAACGAGCGGGAGAACCCGGGTTCTTTCCTTTATGAAAATACCCGCTGTAAAGTTAACGTACCAGCCTTGAAACCAGTATGACATCATAAGCCACGGGACAACAAACAATCCCATCCAATACCGCTTATTAATGATACTAGCATGCAGCAACGGCACTTGTATCTGTACAATCTCCCGGGCAAACAATCCCACGAACAAGAACAAAAAACCGGCGATGATGTTGAAATACAGAAACGCTCCACTGAAT
Organism: Balneolales bacterium; assembly: GCA_035266485.1. Taxonomy (GTDB): domain Bacteria; phylum Bacteroidota; class Rhodothermia; order Balneolales; family DATFMH01; genus DATFNI01. The sequence continues at coordinate 4,974 of DATFNI010000192.1, read as the reverse complement.
AATTTCTTTGCATCCGGATCGTCTGCATGACGCAGGAAAAAAGGCTGCCAGGCCATGCGAAACATCTGGATAAAAAGCAGCATGAATACAGCCAGTTTATAGCAGGCGCTGTACACCCCAATAACAGCATCGGGCGTCATACCCGGACCATACAAATGCGCAATGGATGCCGCCGGCATCTGCTTCAGGAAGAAACGGTCAAGCACTTCATTGATCGCATACCCAATACCTGTTGGTAGATATGGCAATCCGAAAGTAAGTGCGGTTTTCAGTATTTCTTTTGAAAATGCTCCATTCCAGAGTTTGATTGTGGCAAGTGATACCCAGATTGTGGCTACTGCCGAGGCAATCAGGTTACTGATGAAGACGGCCTCTATTCCCCATTTTAAAACGATGACCAGGTATAAGTTCAACGCTACGTTGACCACTACATTTACTAACTTTATTGTGGCAAATAACCAGGAACGCCGTACGAGCCGCAACTCAGCAAACGGTGCGGCACCGATCGCATCGAGCATTACGATTCCAAGCATCAACCAGTAAATGTGGGAATATCCTCCATGGAGACTCAGCAACGGTGCCAGTAATGGTCGCACCAGGGACATGACAATGCCGAGCATAAGCCCGACAAGAAACACGGTTATCTGTATGGATCGAAATACCGAGCTGGCTTTGTCGCGGTCCGCGGCATAGCGCAGATAAGCCGATTCCATCCCAAACGTAAAAATGACATTCAGGAAAACCATAGTCACGAAAACCAGGGATATTATCCCATACTGTCCGGGGTTGAAATAAGCGGTATAAAACGGAACCAGGATGTAATTGATGAACCGTGCGGCAAAACTGCTTATTCCGTAGATCAGAGAATCCGATGCAAGTTCCTTCAGTTGCTTCAAACTGGTCGGCTCCCCTTATTGATCGGATTTTGGACGACGCATTAGCTCAAGAGCGCGCACGGCCAGCAGATAACTGTTGAACCCGAATCCGGCAATGACCCCGTTGCAGGCGCCGGCCGTTATCGATTGATGACGAAAGGGTTCGCGTGCATGAATATTTGTGATATGCACCTCAATCTTTGGAATCGACAGCATGTGCAGGGCATCGCGTATGGCGACAGATGAATGGGTGAACCCGGCAAAGTTGGCAATGAGACCCTCCGCCTCCGGCTGGTTCATCAGCTCATGAAGCTGTTCAATAATATTCCCCTCGTGGTTATTCTGAAAAAAAGTAAAAATATGGGACGGATAGGTATCCCGGATCAAATCCTCCAGATCTTTTAATCCCTGTGATCCGTACTTCTCCGGCTCCCGCTTGCCAAGCATGTCCAGGTTCGGGCCATTTAAAACGAAAATACGCATACTCAAAAATCTATATGTTTACGGATCTTTTCTGCAACAGCCTTCAGCTGATCCTGTTCTGCAGGTCTGCCTGCACTCAAAGAAAATTTCTGATCCGTCCGGTAGATTGGAATCAGATGGATGTGTGCATGCGGCACCTCAAGGCCCTCAACAATGATCCCTGTTCGCAGGCAGTTCGTGGCCTTGTCCAGCGCATGTGCCACCTTCTTGCCAAAAAGCACCAGGCCTGAAAGTTGGTCGTCACCCAGATCAAAGAAATAGTCCGTCTCCACTTTAGGTACGATCAGAGTGTGCCCTTCACTTACCGGGTTGATATCAAGAAAGGCAAGGTGTTTCTCGTCTTCTGCAATTTTATGACAGGGAATTTCCCCATTAATTATCTTAGTGAAAATAGTTGCCATGGCACCAAACAGCTTAGAGATTCAAGAGTTACATACTCGAGTCGTCAATATACCAAGCTGAGTCTAAAATTACTTATCGCGGCACGCTTACTCAGAAAATTACCGGCTCCTGTAACGGACCGGCCCGTCATCGGCAATTTTACGAATCGAACGGACTCTCATCCCCCAATCCAGGTAGCCCATCACTTCAGAAAAAGCCAGGTATCTTTCCTGTGGGTACCTCACCTCCGGGAACAACTTTTCAGATAATTCCAAAGGTCCGAGAGGATTTTCTGTTAACAAGCCGATAATTGCAGTCATCCGGTCCTCCTGACTTGTCAGATGTTTTTCAGCCAGCGGTTCGGGTGAATCAAATACATTTCCATGACCCGGGAAGATATATTGGGCAGCCGAGACACGCTGAATGGACAGGCGCAGATCCAACAGGCTGTCCAGACGATCGCCTGTATCGGCATCAAATCCGATCAGGGCATTCGTGCTCGTCGATTCGAGCAGGACATCTCCGGAAAAGACCCCTCCCGATTTCTCAAAGAAACCAACGTGACCGGGAGAATGACCCGGAAGCGGAACCACTTCGAACTGGTGCTTCCCGGTATCCAGATGCATTCCGTCATCCAGCCATATCGTCGGGACCATCGGTTCGAGAAACGGCACAAAATAGCGGAACTGCTCAAGAAAAGAAGTTATTCGTAATTCCGGGAGTTTCAGTTCATTGAAAAAAGAACGATAAGATTCCAGGTCCTTCCCGTATTCAAACTGGTTCCGGTCTCCCGGATGGCCCAGTACTTCGGCTCCCGATATGTTGGCCAACCGTGAAGCCAGACCGAAATGATCGGCATGCGCGTGGGTAATCCAGATTTCATCGATATTCTCAATATTCAGCTTCCTCTCCCTGAACTGTCTTTGCAGCGCGTCAAATGCTGCTTCTGTCTTGGGACCAGCATCGATAAGAACAATCTTATCATCAACGATCAGGTACACATTGACGGGACCGATCGGAAATGGTGTCGGTAATGAAAGCTGATAAACCCGGGGATACAAATGGGATGAAATGAGATTCACACTTCAGGCATGTTAGGGTGAGGTAAGAATTTATACCAGCGAGAACTTGTTATTAAAAGCATAACGTTCCCACCGTAAAAAGCCAAATGATCAACTGAATAAACGGTTTTGGTGTAATCTTCGTATCGGATAAATCTTTGTTTGCATTTGACGGGGTTTACTCATTATTTTTGGTGCCTCTCAAGGATAGGAGAATCGGTAGCTCAGCTGGTAGAGCAACGGCCTTTTAAGCCGTGGGTCGTGGGTTCGAGCCCCACCCGATTCACATTAAATAAGCCCATGTTTAGCAATTGATTGTAGCTATGCATGGGCTTTGTTTTATGGGCTTATCCGATAGGTTAAAACGTTTCAGGAGAACATTAGGACAACATTATCCAGAGTGACCCGCTTTTTTTGCCATTTCCAATAACCGGCATTACTATAATAAGGAACCAGAGAGTTAATCAACGTGTGAAGATATGAAAGCATTTTCCATCTATCGGGCACTATCAAAGTATAATACCGCCAAATCGTACGCCAAAGGGAAACCGGTCCAGCGCTGGGCCAGAAAGAAAGCATATAAGGCAAGCTCTAAGGCTATTCGTTCGCTGTTTAAATAGAAATGTTCCGTCAATATGATTAACCCATTACACAATGGGTAATAAATAGTTTATAGTAACCGTGGGGGTACCCCTTCAAAAATGATCCGATCGTGGTGTGGCAACCTCTCTTTGTGGCTATACAAGAAATACCATTAGAATAATGGGGGAAATAGAATAAAATCGTATAGATTTTTTCATGAAATCTTCCATTTAATAATAGGTTATCAAGTTAAGTCAACAACCATCTGATACTTAATAATTATCATTTTTCAGATATAAAGCTGTCCATCGATTTCCCAACTGATACTCACATAAACCGGCAGTATCACCTTGTTATCTTGATTGGACGAGCCTCACAAATCCTCCCGCATTTCGAATAATACATAACTATCATTCCCTACTCATTATCACGAATAAGTATTTTTACAGCAATGGATTACAGATATTTATTGCTCTCACAAAAAAATGTTCAGATAGTATTATTGGACGATTCCAAAATAGGTCACTTGTCTCTTTTATGGATTAACGAATTGTTATTCTTGTGTAAAGAATAAGTGATCATTCATTAGCAGATCTCTAGACCAATAGCACTCTCCATAGTTTCCGAAAATTCATCCTCCCATAGACAGAATTGCGTTGAAATGTGCCTCATATATCTTATAGACATTTATTCCAGGTTCTTCACGGTCCATATCCCTTTTTCTCGTCCGGCTCATTGGATCTGTAAGGATCCGGAACCAAATTCATCCGACCTGCTGAAAAACTGTCATTTTATTTATAATGATTTGTCATCGCCCTATTTATGTAACTCTCCTGATAGCAGGTTAAAAGGCAATTTTTCGAATTATTTGGAAGAAAATATTCTCTTTGTAAAAAAATACCTGCTTTTTTATTTGCGGTAAATCCGAGAGTCCTTATTTTTGGGGCGAACCGGTAGCTCAACTGGCAGAGCAACAGACTCTTAATCTGTGGGTTGAGGGTTCGATTCCCTCCCGGTTCACGTTTATTAAACCCATGTATAACAACCTATTATAGTTGTGCATGGGTTTTTTTGTTTTCGTTTCTTTCGCTTGAAAATCATTCTAGAACAACATTATTTGATCTGCCTCTTTTTTTTATAGTGTAGGAAAACACTTTTCAACTGCCCTCAGAATGCCGGTGCGTCCTCGTTTCCTCGTTCCATACATCATAACCAGCCGTGTAGTGCTTATCCTGGTATACCCTGGCCTTGTACCCCGGTTCAAGCGGTTTAATCCATTTTCCGTAGAATGGAGCGCACTGTAATGTCCTACGTGAACTGTCACAATAAACAGAGTAGATCAAATGATAACCAATGGTCCGTTTAAAGCCCTCTTTATCCTCGACAGCGAGCGTTTAGAGATTCCCGTTATTATCTCAAACCATTATATATAGAATGATATTTATGATGATCTAGTGTAGTGTCTTACAAATAAGTTGTAAAAATAGATTAGGGGTATTATCTTATCCTCATGAGTCGACCCATATCCATAGTAGCGATCACCGAGGCGGAACGGGAAGAGTTGCAACGCCGGGTGAAGGCTCCCACGGCGT
>DATFNI010000191.1:0-3269 GCA_035266485.1 Balneolales bacterium | reverse complement strand
AACCCGGTGCATGCACAAACTGGTGCTCCAGTTCCCCCTGGTTGTTGTGAAGCGTTACCCAATGCGCCCTGCCCGATGACCATGTTCGTACGATAAGCGGTTTGTGTTCTTTGCTCAGTACTTTCTGATATTCGCTGACATTCTTTTCGATCTCTGCATTGAAATGATTCAGACCGTTAGCCTGGGATAGACTGTCCTGGCTGTAAATTCCATACGCATCCCAGAAGGTAGCCACCATTCCATCGCCGTGAAGGGTATTTACAAACTCTTTAACATAGGCGTCGATGATATCCCATGTCTCTGGCAGCGAGGGATTAAGAGAGGCCTTTTCCCATGAATGGGGCGCACGCTTGCCCCTGATATCCGGATACACCTTGTATATTGCCGCCATGAGTTCCGGCGACCACCGGGCCATATCGTTACCATACAAAAAGGGATAGAAGGAAACATCGGCATCATGACACGCATTAACCATTCGGATCGCTCTTTTTTCTGCTTCCTTCTTTCGATCAAGCATTTTCCCCTGCTGGGATGACGTCAACTTGTTGAACACTTGCGGAAAAGACTTTTTTAATGTCACGAAGTCTGCAGAAAACCGGCCATAAAAGATATTGACTCCCAATTTTGCCACAAGTTCAGCAACCGATTCCCCATTGCCGCCAAGACTGGCGTCCCGTGTCTTGAATTCGGGCTGCCTGACATATACCCCGGAAGTATGATTCTTCCACAGATTGACATCGCCGGCCGCGTACAACAGGGAACGTGGTCTTTTCCCAAAAATAAGCGCCTCGCTGCCATCGAACCTGATCAGGTACCCGTCGTACTTCACCGTCCGTGGATCACGGCCGATGAAATCAATCTGCTTTTTCGACGGCTTCCCGTAGTCCAGCACGAGTGTTTCCTTCGATGGCAGTGAAACATGTCGCTGGATGAGGATATGGTTTTCCGGGATACCCATCTCTTTAGCCAAAATCCTGGCGGCCGAGTGCACGGCGGGATGCGCCCTTTTTGCGATGACGATATAGTGAAAATTCTGTGCCTGTGCTGGCAATGCCCACACAAGAAGTGACAAAAATAGATAGATAGTTTTTTTCATGATGCCAAATGACTGTCTTTTTTTAATATGTCTTCCTGCTATCATGTCGCAAGTCACAGACTTGCGACATAAGGTGGTATAATTTTGCATCAGCATTTCATTTCTTACCGAATTTTTGGTTTAATTTTTGGGCACATTATAGCTGTGGAAGTACATCTTGTACGTATCCCCTTTCCCCTTCTCAAAAAGCCGTTTTACTGTTTCGATAGAAACCGTGTTTTTGGGATTAAACTGATTGGACTCCATATAACGGGTCAGGCTGTATAGCAACTGTCTCGCGGCAGGCCGATGCCCCGGATCGGATGTCAGGTCCGCACTGCATACCATGAGCTTTCCACCGTCGACTCTGGCCTCGAAAATGAGTCCGAGCCGTCTGTTCATGAAATAGGTGTCGATAGGTTGAACCAGCGGGCGAAAATCGGGGGGGAAATCCTGCAGCCACATCACCTGGGCATGATTGACGATGCTCCACCACTGGAAGTTACTGTGGTACGATGTCGGGAAATACCGGAAGGCCGGACTCTTATCTTTTACAAGAATACCCAGCGTATGAGGGGGACGCATCCGGAACCAGGATGTGTTCCAGAACACAGGCTCAAAACTCATCACCACATCTCTTCCTTTTTGAACCTCCCCGGCGGCTTCCAGAAATACCTTGCCGCCACTCTTCAACACATCTTCGGCTTTCTGATCCAGCCCTCGTGTGAAATAGATTTTCGACTGATCAGGATGAAACTGTTTGTCGGGATAGACCCAGAAATTCCAGCTGTTGGTAAAAGGTGTGCCCTTTAATCCCACTTCCAGTTTCAAATGGGTCGCGCGATCAAACTGCCGGAGCGGAAGCTGCACACTGCCTAGCTGGATATTGTTACCGATCGGAATAGTTTTGGATTCAAGGTTTCCCCTGGCAATCAGTTTCCCTTTGACATCCGTGATTTTCCAGAACGGATGTGCATTCAGAATTGGTGCCGGACCAAAATGGGCGATCTCGAGACTGGCTTTGAATGTCTCGTTATTGTTATACACGAACTTCTTAATCCGTGCCAACGGGACCGTTCCGTTACAGAAATGTCTAAACTGTTCGGCGGTTACATATCCCTTGTTTTGCCAAAATGCGTTTACAACTCCAACCAGTGCCGTGCCCTGGCCGGAGTAGTCATTCAACGAGAGCATGAAGAAACCTGCGAATCCCGGTGTTCGCAGGGCTGCTTCGATCTCGCCCTTGTAAAAGAGTGTCTGCAACTTGCCGGAGGCCATCAAAAACTTGTGGGCCTCATCTCCCATGTGATGGGCATCGAGAATATCCCTGAACAGCTTGAAATTTCGCGGCCGGTGAACCCCTGTGTATTCCGGAATCTCATTGAAATCGGGGAACACATCATATTGGCCCATTTCATGAGCAACATAGGGTTTATGGAAAGCAGCTATTGCAGAACGATGGTCAAACTCTGTGCCGGGCCGTCTCTTCCCCCAGGGCACTCCACGAGGACTCGATTTCACGAGATACTGTTCCTCGGGAACGAGCGGCCAGTGCATGCCCACCGAAGCCCCCGTGTAGACATGACGCGAATCCTTTGCCTTCCAGTAATCGACAAACTTGTCCAGGTATTGCACCTGGTGCCCGCCACGTGGTTCGTTTCCATAGGCCATCATACAGAATGACGGATGGTTGCCGTAAAACCGGTCGATGCGGTTTGTTTCCTTGTAAATGTATGCATCCACTGGCCGGCCGTCTCCGAGCGATGTCCCGTGGTTGGCCCAGCTGGGGCCTTCGATCTGCAGGTAAAAGCCCTCTTTATCGGCGGCATCAAACGCAGCCTCCGGCGGACACCAGGAGTGGAACCGCATGGCATTCAGCCCATAGGCTTTGGCAACCCGAAAAACATGCAGCCATCCAGATTCGGTCATTGGCGGATAGCCGGTTATGGGAAAGACGCAGTTGTTTACGGTTCCCCTGATAAATACCGGGTGCCCGTTCACGGCAAAACGAGTGCCGTCAATCGTGAAATTCCGCATCCCGAACTGCACCTGTTTCCGGTCTTTATCGCCACCCGAAAGGGACAACGTTGTTGTAAGTTTGTACAGATACGGATGAAACTCATTCCATGTTTTCACATGATTACCCATCGGGTAATTGATCACCAGCATGGTGTCATTACCACTCATCGAAAAA
>DATFNI010000190.1:0-13342 GCA_035266485.1 Balneolales bacterium | reverse complement strand
CGATAGCGTACGTTTTCTTGTAGACAAGCGGTTGTTCCGGCCATGGATTGTGTGACGGTCGTTCGCCTGGTTTTTGAGGGTTGATACTGATCTGTATGACTTGCGTGGCACCCTGGCGATGCGCGGTTGCCACGCAGTCGGCCCCTGTATCACCGCCGCCCAGAACGATCACATTCTTATCTCTGGCATCAATAAGATCATCAACCGGGCGACCGGCTTGTCGCTTGTTGGCGTTGATCAGGTATTCCATGGCAAAATGAATGCCTTTGAGATCTCTGCCTTTGAGAGGAAGGTTGCGATGTTTTTGGGCTCCGATAGCAAGCAATACCGCATCAAAATCTTCATAAAGACGATCAAACGGCATATTTACGCCGACTTCAATGTTGGTCATAAACAGCACCCCTTCACGGGACAGCTGATCAACACGACGTTTGACCATGTGCTTGGCAAACTTAAAATCGGGAATGCCGTAGGTCATCAGACCGCCAATTGTGTCGTCACGTTCAAAAACAGTGACTTTATGTCCGACCCGATTCAGCTGTTGGGCCGCCGACAATCCTGCGGGCCCGCTTCCGATGATCGCCACATTTAATCCGGTCCTTTTTTCCGGCGGCTCAGGATTAATCCATCCCATTTCCCATCCTTTATCAACAATAGCACGTTCAATGCTCTTGATTGCTACGGGATTATCATTGATAGACAGGACACATGCATTTTCGCACGGAGCCGGACAGGTGTAACCGGTAAATTCCGGAAAGTTATTGGTGGCATGAAGGCGATCCAGAGCTTCTTTCCAGTCGCCGCGCGACACCAGATCATTCCAGTCGGGGATGATATTCCCGATAGGACAACCACCCATGCAGGTCGGAACACCGCAATCCATGCACCGTTCTCCCTGTTTCTTCAGATCATTTTCTTCCCAGGCCGGTGCCCAGATGTGTTCGAAATCTATGACTCGTTCTTTGGGATGACGTTTACCAATCGGTTCGCGTTCGTACTTGAGGTATCCGCCGGGATGATTCTCACTCATGCTACAACATATTGTTTGGGTTTACGGGGTGGTGTAAGGCGAATATCTTTTCCTTTCTCGAGATATTCACTAAGGATACGGGCATAGGCATCCGGGATCACCTTGAGAAAATGCTGGGAGCAATCGTCCCAGTTATCAAGGATGAAGCGGGCTTTTTTACTTCCCGTATATAAAAAGTGATTTTCCAGCAGCCGTTTTACAAGTTTCTTGTCGCGAGTGTCCTGGAATGGCTCCATATGCACCTGCTGTTTGTTCAGGCGTGGTTCAAATACATGATTTTCATCATAGATATAGGCTTCACCGCCACTCATGCCGGCGCCAAAGTTTTTACCTGTAAGGCCGAGGACCACAACCACCCCGCCCGTCATATATTCGCATCCGTGGTCGCCAATACCTTCCACAACGGACATGGCTCCGGAATTACGAACTGCAAAACGCTCGCCGGCCTGCCCGTTAAAGTAGGTTTCACCCCTGGTAGCTCCGTAAAGGGCGACGTTTCCGATAATGATATTTTCTGAGGCTTCGTAGGGACTGTCATCCGGTTTTTTTACAATAATTTTTCCACCGGACAGGCCCTTGCCCACATAGTCGTTGGCGGCTCCTTCAAGATGCAGGGAGATACCTTTCGCCAGGAACGCACCAAAGCTTTGTCCGGCCGAACCGGTCGCATTGATGGTTATGGTATCATCTTCAAGCGAGGACATACCGTACTTCTTTGCGACAGCAGAACTCAGGAGGGTGCCGAATGTACGGTCCCTGTTGGAGATCCTGATATCGAACGATGGTTTCCCCTTCTTTTCAAGGGCCGGCATTGCTTTTTCAATAACCTTGTGGTCAAGCTTGCGGTCGAGTTTATGATTTTGCTCGCGGGTCTTGATGGGATCATCGTCCGAAGGTTGTTTGTACAGCAGCGGAGACAGATCAAGATAGGTTGTTTTAGCGTAGTTGATCTCTTTGGGACGAAGCATCTCAACCCGTCCAACCATTTCATCGATGGTACGGAATCCCATTTCGGCCATCAGCTCACGTACTTCGCGGGCCATGAAACGCATATAGTTAATGATATACTCGGGTTTCCCGGCAAAACGTTTGCGAAGTTCGGGATCTTGCGTGGCGATACCTACGGAACAGGTATTACAATGGCATTTCCGCAGCATGATACATCCAAGGGTGACCAGCGGAGCCGTACCAAAACCGTATTCTTCCGCTCCTAATAAAGCCGCTACAACGACATCACGTCCGGTTCTCAGACCGCCGTCGGTGCGAACCCGAATCCGTGAACGCAGGTTATTGGCCAGCAGAACCTGGTTGGTTTCTGCAAGTCCGAGTTCCCACGGGGTCCCGGCAGATTTGATGGACGTCTTGACAGCTGCCCCGGTTCCACCCGAGTCGCCGCTGATCAGGACCGAGTCGGCACGAGCTTTTGCAACACCCGCCGCAATTGTTCCGACGCCGGATTTGGAAACCAGCTTCACATGGACTTCGGCATCCGGGTTGGCGCATTTCAAATCGTGTATCAGCTGTGCCAGATCTTCAATCGAATAAATATCGTGGTGTGGTGGAGGGGAGATCAGTCCGATCCCTGGAATGGTGAAACGAACATCTGCAATATGTTGTCTTACTTTGCCCCCCGGGAGTTCTCCGCCTTCACCGGGCTTGGCTCCCTGAGCCATCTTGATCTCGATCTGTTTGGCACTGGCCAGGTACTGGATCGTCACACCAAATCGCCCACTGGCAACCTGTTTCATTGAACACTCGCGTTCCGTACCGAACCGATCCATAGGTTCACCACCTTCGCCTGTCCCTGACTTTCCTCCAATTCGGTTCATCGCCATGGCAAGCGTTTCATGAGTCTCAGGACTCAGAGAGCCATACGACATGGAACCGGTCGAGAACCGTTTCATGATGGCTTCTTCCGGCTCAACTTCATCCAGCGGGATGGATTCCCGGTAATTTTTCTTGAAGTCAAGCAGGCCGCGAATGGTAAATTGCCGCTGGTTTTGTTCATTGATGGAATCGGCAAACTCCTTGTAGAGCTCATAATCATTAACTTTTACGGCATGCTGAAGCTTTCCAATTGAAATCGGGTTCCATTGGTGTTCTTCTCCGTCACGGCGCCAATAATATTCACCACCCTGATTCAGAGGCAGGGTACCGGCAACTTTACTGTCGAACGTCTGCGTGTGACGTGTTACCAATTCTTTTTCTACCTGACGTATTCCAATACCTGCCAGGCTTGCCGTTGTGCCCGGAAAATATTCCTGCACGAAATCGTTGCTCAGACCTATAGTCTCAAAGATTTGAGCTCCCTTATAACTTTCCAGGGTTGAAATACCCATTTTGGACATCACCTTCAGGATACCGCCCTCAACAGCATTGCGGTAATTTTGATAAGCGTACTCCCGTGTGGCAACGGTGTTGCCGTTACGGAGCATCTGTGTGATGCTTCGATAGGCCAGCCATGGATTCACGGCATCAGCACCGTATCCGATCAGCGTACAGAAATGATGTACAAGGCAAGCCTCACCGGACTCGACGACGATTGCTGCTCTTGTCCTGAGGTTTTCACGGATCAGATGATGATGCAGGGCTCCGACAGCCAGAAGGGCGGGTACTCCAATTCTTTTCGAGCTTACATTTCTGTCGGACAGGATCAGGATTTCATAACCATTAAGAATGGCCTGCTCAGCACGTTCGCGTATCTGCTCAATAGCCTTGTTAAGTTTCCGGTCTTTCGGATAGGTTATGTCAATTGTCACAGAACGGATTCCATTGGTATCCATATCCTTAACGACGGCCATCTCCTCATCTGTCAGTATTGGAGACGTCAGGGACAGCTGACGGCAATGACCCGGTGTCTCAGCCAGCAGATTGTGTTTCCGGCCGATATGGCTTTCCAGTGAGGTCACCAGCTCTTCACGTATGTAATCGAGAGGCGGGTTTGATACCTGGGCAAAAGCCTGTTTGAAATAGCTGAACAATGAACGGTCGTGAGTCGACAGGACAGCCAGGGGAGTATCATCGCCCATTGCCCCGATAGGATCCTTACCCTGTTCGAGCATGGGTTGGACCAGCCGGGTCAGATGTTCAATGGTGTAACCGAACGCCTTCTGGTACTTTGTTATATGATCAAAGTTGAATGTATCCGTGAGTTCGGCATCATCTTTCTTCATCAGGTCGGAGAGCTTCACACGGTTATCTGCCAGCCATTTCTCATAGTGCTTTCCGGTCAGTTGATCGAATATTTCTTCTTCAGGAATGATCCGGCCTTCAATGGTGTCGGCCATGAAAAGTTGCCCCGGTTTCAGGCGACCCTTCTTAACCACCTTATTGTTTTTGGTTGGAAGAACCCCGTCTTCACTGGCCATGATAAGTTTCTCATCCTTGGTGATCAGGTACCGGCAGGGACGCAATCCGTTACGGTCCAGGATAGCAGCAACCCGATAACCGTCGGATGCTGCAACGAGGGCCGGACCATCCCAGGGTTCCATAAGGGTCGAGTGATAATCATAAAAAGCTTTGCGAAGCGGATGCATAAACGGGTCTTTGTTCCATGCTTCCGGAACCATCATGCGCAGCGCATGGGGAAGATCACGGCCGGCCTCAACCAGCAATTCCAGCACGTGGTCAAATCCGGCACTGTCGCTTATCTCAACCTGTGGTGTGATCGGTTTAATTTTTTCTGTATCCTCTCCAAACCTTTCACACGAAAGTTCATGTTCACGTGTCTTCATCCAGTTTAAATTACCACGCAGGGTATTGATTTCACCATTGTGAACAATCACACGGAACGGATGGGCCAGGTCCCATGATCCCAACGTGTTCGTTGAGAATCGCGAGTGGACCATTACAAGGCTCGTTTTAACCTTTGAATTGGACAGCTCCGGGTAGTAAGTCCTCATTTGGGGACATGTCAGCAATCCTTTATAAACAATTTTGCGGCGGTCAAGTGAACAGATATAAAAAATATCCCCGCCCCACATGGCACGTTCACGAACGGCCTTTTCCATCAGGCGTCGCAGGATATAAAGCTTGCTGTCCAGTTGCTCCGGTTCAACCGGTTCTATTGGTTCAACAAAGAATTGAAATACTTCAGGTTCCGTTTGTAATGCCGTCTTTCCCAATCCCGTATTGTCAGTAGGAACCTTTCTCCAGCAGATGATATTGAAACGTTCCCGCCGTGCGACCTCATTCATCGCTTCTCTCAGAGCGAGTTGTTTTTGTGGCTGCCTGGGGAAGAAAACCATTCCGACGCCATAGGAATCAAAACTGCCTAGTTCAGGAATAATTGCTTTAAAAAAATCATGTGGTTTTTGTATCATCATACCGGCGCCGTCACCGGTTTTTTCTTCTGCACCCCGAGCTCCGCGATGATCCAGATTCTCCAATATTTGAAAGCCGTCTTCGATCAATTGGTGAGATTTTTCACCTTTTAAATTTACAACGATCCCGACTCCGCAATTGGAGTGTTCACGCTTGGGATCAAACAGTCCGTGCGCAGGCTCCTGAGAGATGTGCTTCATAAAAATATCCCTTCACTGATTGGTAACTAGGTTGAACGCGAGAATAACCAGATTATAATAAATTATGAGCACAAAATCAGGTTTTAAATGTAAACAGACGTTCTTTCTATTGAAAGCGCTTTTTTGTTATTAAAGCATCGTAAAAACTGATATTATGGATGGAAATATGATAAACAAAATGTTATTAAATGAAGTTATTATGATGAACATGATTTTAGGTATAATTACTAAAATTATTTTTTGTACGATTATTTAGATTCGCTATTAAAATAAAAATAGTCCCATTTATACTTATATTGTAATTGATAGTACTACGCAGTATTTAACCCAAAAATTTATGCTTGTTGTTTACTAAATGTATTTAATTGACTTCTGGTTGAAGTTGTAGAATGAGATTTATTTTTTCCTGCAGATTGCCATTGAATGTTTATATTAAATGACAGACAAGACCAGTTATTTCCCACTAAAGTGATTACAAATATTATATGCCGATAGTTGAACAGGATATTCGAGAGCTCATACTGGATACCACAAGGAATCTTTTGACGAGGGACGGTTACAACTCTCTAAGCATGAGAAAGATAGCTAAGACCGCCGGTTGTGGACTGGGCACTATTTATATCTATTTTGAAAATAAAGATGTGCTTATCCATGATTTAATTGACGAGGGCTTCGAAAAAATGTATTTGAGCCTCAGAGAGACCGTGGAAAAGGAAAAAGAGGCGCGATTACGGCTGGCTGCCTTCATCAGGGCATATATCCATTTCGGACTTCAAAACCCGGAATTTTATGAAATAATGTATCTCTTGCATCCGGAACGTATGCAGCGCTATCCCAGAGAAAAATACAGAAGGGCCCGTAGATCCCTTGAGTTACTGGAAAGTTTGATTAAAGAGGTAGGGTCGAAAAAAAGCGGGCTTGGGAAGGAACAGCTCCTCAGTTATTCCATATGGTCCGCTCTTCATGGAGCCGTGACTATAATTTTGGCTAAACGGCTTGATAACAGTATTTCCCGGGAGGCATTTATTGAAAGCGTGATTAGCGGTGCATTATCATCGGTGGAATAAGAAAGAGCTTCAAACGTTAAAATGATTGTAAGCGCTTTTCCCAATTATTTATTAGCTTCTATATGATCGTGAACAGTGTTCATATACATGTTGATATATCCGGGTTTAAAACTGAAACTTCAATTTCCAGTTCTATAAGCGATGGAAAATATCCAGTCATTATTCGGCTTTTTACTGCATATACCCGTCATTTGGCTCATAATAGGTATTGTAGTTGTCACTTTTGTCCTCAGTTATGCCGGCGCCCCTTTATGGCTTTGGATGCTATATGCAGCCATATTAATAGGTGGATTTCACGGACCGGTATGGCTATGGATTGTTTGGGCAGTGGTAACCTTAATCCTTATTCTACCACCTGTTCGAAGAATGGTTGTTACGGGTCCGCTGATGAAGCTGATGGAGGCGCTTCATTTTCTACCCAAAATATCAGAAACTGAACAGGCGGCAATAGAAGCCGGAACTGTTTGGATGGAGGGAGAATTGTTTTCCGGAAAGCCTGATTTCAAGAAAATTAATGCCCAGTTATACCCATCATTAAGTGATGAAGAGAAGGAATTTCTCGACGGACCTGTAGAATCATTGTGTGGAATGGTGGACGACTGGGACGTTTTTAAACGGCGGGATTTTACGCCTGATGTATGGGACTTTATCGTAAAAAACAGGTTCTTTGGGATGATCATACCCAAGAAATACGGGGGGCTGGAATTCACGGCATATGGGCACAGTGCGGTGATTTCCAAACTGTCCTCGCGGTGTGGGCCACTGGCGTCAACCGTGATGGTTCCAAATTCACTTGGTCCGGCTGAACTATTATTGCGTTACGGAACGGACGAACAAAAAAACTACTACCTGCCCCGACTTGCAGACGGACGAGAAATCCCCTGTTTCGCTTTGACAGAACCCCATGCCGGATCTGATGCGGGCGGCATTCGATCCAGGGGCGTTGTGTTTAAAGATACCGACGGTAGCCTGAAGATCCGCCTGAACTGGAATAAGAGATGGATTACTCTGGCTGCAATATCCACAGTTCTTGGTTTGGCATTCAAACTGGATGACCCGGATAATATTCTTGGGAAAGGGAAGCATCTCGGTATAACCTGCGCCTTGATACCCACCCATCTGGAAGGGGTAGAATTGGGACGACGTCATGACCCTCTTCACGTTCCTTTTTACAATTGTCCGACACAAGGGCATGATGTGGTTATTTCTGTCGACGATATCATCGGAGGTGTTGACAATGCCGGGAAGGGCTGGCAGATGCTTATGGAGGCTCTGGCTGCAGGACGTGGGATTTCCCTGCCGGCTTCAGCAAACGGAACGACTAAAGCAGCCGCCAGAATTGTTGGTGCCCATGCTCGTGTGAGGAAGCAGTTTGGATTACCCGTCGGCATGTTCGAAGGCGTGGAGGAACCGCTTGCGCGTATCGGCGGCTTTACATACATGATTGAGGCCCTGCGTCATTTCACCTGCGGAGCACTTGACTCGGGAGCCAAACCGGCCATCGTTACAGCAATGGCCAAGTACAATGCGACCGAACTGGGACGTAAAGTGGTTAATGATTCCATGGATGTACTGGGGGGGACCGGCATAACCTTAGGACCCAAAAACCTTGTTGGTCATGCCTACATGGCCACCCCAATAAGCATCACCGTGGAAGGCGCAAACATCCTTACCCGAACACTCATGATTTTTGGTCAGGGCGCTATTCGTTGTCATCCGTATGTGTATAAAGAGATTGAAGCTCTGATGAACCATGACGTAAAGGCATTTGATAAAAACTTCACGCGTCATGTCGGTCATGTGGTCAGAAACGCCGCGCGGACCAAACTACTCAGTCTTACGAGGGGACGAATAGCCGGCAGTCCCGTGTCTGGACCCACGGCGCGTTATTACCGGAAACTATCATGGGCGTCGGCTAATTTCGCTCTGCTTGCTGATATGGCACTGGTATCTCTTGGCGGCGGCCTTAAGATCAAAGAAAAATTAACAGGTCGATTTGCCGATATCTTTTCCTGGATGTTCATTGCGACATCCGTTTTAAGGAAATACGAGGCAGACGGGAGACCCGGGGAAGACATAATTTATGTTGACTGGACCATACAATATGCCCTGAACGAGATTCAGCAGGCGTTTGACGGAATTTATCGCCATCTGAATCCTCCCGGACTTGGCTGGCTGATGAAAGGGCCCGTCAGGTTGTGGAACCGTATCAACCCGATTGGTTCGCCACCGTCAGACAAACTGGGTCACCAGGTAGCTAAAAGCCTGATTGTACCCGGCAAACAGAGAGAACGACTCTTTGGCAATATTTATATCCCCAAAGATGAAAGTGAGCCTTTTGCTGAGCTTGAATCTGCCTTTAATCTCTCTTATGCGGCGGATGAGTTGCTCAGTAAAATTCATCTGGCTGTTAAACAACACAAGCTTCCCAAGGGGAAACCCGAAACTCTGATTGAGCAGGCTCTTGAGAAGGGAATCATATCCAGGGAAGAATCTGAGTTGATCAAAAAGGCTGAAATAAGCAGAGATAAGGCCATTCAGGTAGATTCATTCACTCTGAAAGAATATCTGCATGATAGAGAACCATATTTCCCCGGAAGGGAAAAGAAAAAAACACCCATGGCGATTCATAAGGATTGATAAACATCAGCCTATTTCCGATTAATTGTTGGTTGATGCGGTTACCCTATCAAATAAAACACCCCGTTCTCGCAATTAGGACGGGGTGTTTTGTCTGGGAAACTCCTAATTCAACTACTTCACTCATAACTAAAGCTATGAAGGTTATTTCCCCAGGCCGAAATACACCGGGAGTATACAATGTACACGTACAGCCTTTCCATTGGCTATTCCCGGCTTAAATTTAGCATTATGGACGGCTCTGATAACAGCCTGGTCACATTCATAATTCAGAGACTGAACAATTCTGATTCCGGAAGCTTCTCCATTTGGCTCCACAACGAAGAATACCTTAACGACACCTTCTACTTTGTTGTTGATGGCCGATTGCGGGTAGTCTATAGATTTGACAAAATGGCGTTCCCCGTTATAAAAAGTGACCTTTCGTTCCAGCCACTCTGGATCTTTATTAATGGTAATATTCTCCGAAGTGATGTACAGGGATGAATCTACCGGCAAATAAGTATCCAGATCGGTGATTGGGTCATCGATTAACTGATCGGCCGTTTCTTCTACGGGAACCGTCGGTTTCTCCCATTTTTCGTCATTTGCTGATTTTGAGACGGCAGCCTCCGCTCTGACAGTACCCGTATTCTGATTATCGGTTAAGTATACAGGTTGTGCTTCAGTTTTACTGGCTTTAACCGACATCATAACTACCACTGCTATTAAAGGAAATAAAGCAGCCTTGAGAATATTTCTGTGAGCATAGATATTGGATTTCATGATGATTTTATATTTAATGTGTTGTGCATAGAACTTTTGCTAATCCCGGTTTCAATCGGTCGATACTCAGATGTCAGATGATGTAGACATCCTTCAAGTCTAATAACCGCAATAGGTTATTAGATTTTCTCTACTGGTTTTATTACGCTCAGCAATGTCATGATGTGTCTGTTTTGTGACAAAGAGGAGTCTGTTGTTATAATGTGGATGCTGAACGGCTTAACCTGAGTGATGAGAGGAATGAAATATTCCGGGTTAGGGGTGGGATGATCAAGGGTTATACCGACAGATAATCGTCAGATTTGTACTAATAATATTTCAGACTGTTTATCATTCAAATAATCCACTTTATCACAGAAAAACTATATCATACGATACATACTATTAGATTCCAGCCTCTAGGATTGGTTTCTGTAGTTATTTTAAGAAAGGATGAAACAAACAGCGGCACGTTTAATTCAAACCTGGCAGTCACCCAAGCGGCCATCCTTGCGTCAGTATTTTATTCAAGCAGCTGGTATAATCGGCATATGGGCTTTAATTGCCGTATTCTATTCGCTGATAACAACCTTTACAATGGTCGGGCGGGGTGAACAAATTAATTGGCTTGAGGCCTATGGGTTTGAATTGCTTTGTATTTGGCCATGGATGGTTGCAACGCCCTTTATTTTCAAGGCTGCTTATAAGTTCAGACTTCAGCGTCCCCATGTGCTTAAAAATATCTCTGTCCATCTAATCCTGGCATTGACGATTTTTTTGGTTCATTCAGTCAACCAGAGCCTGGCCGTTCACTGGTTCTTCAGCGAGTCTACTCTTAATGGTTATATCATAACCGACTTCATATTCTTTTTTAACACCCGCTTTGCATTATATGCCGGTCTGGTTTTGCTCGCATACTTATTGGAGTTCTACCGAAAAAACCACGATTCCCGGTTAAATGAAGCAAGAATACAGCGGGAGCTTAAGCAGGCTAAATTTGACACCATTAAGCATCGTGTTCAGCCCTTATTTGTATTGAGGACTCTCGATGCAATTGAAGAAAAGATGGAGCACGATTCCGAAGCAGATACGGATAAAATGATTGCTGATTTCAGTGAGTTATTGAGACTCATGCTCGATCAAAGGGGGATGAGATTGATCCTGCTCGAAGATGATTTTCATGCTATTGATCTCTATGTGCAGTTATATAATAAACGGTTTGGTCTGAATATCGAATGCCAACTGGATGTCGACAGTGAATCAACACAGGCTGCCATTCCATATGGACTATATATGGTTTCTGTTTTTGAGTATTTGGCTGAATATCATATGGATAAACTCAGGAAAATTACCCGGATTTACTATCAGGCCCGTGCATTAGGGGATAAAACGGAGCTAAAAGTGCTGTTCCCTGGTCTTTATATAGAGAAAGAAGATATCAAACAGTTGTTTCAGGAAACCAGTTTTGATGAGCTAAGCTCCGGACTCCAGACATATTATAATGAGAAATTCCAGGTCACCATAAATTCGGACAAAGAAGGAGAGGGGATTTATATACTGTTATCCATTCCGTATATCAACTACACGAAATTCGTGGGGGATGAAAATCAGGCAACTCCTAACAGTGTGCAGGTTTAATGGATAATTTTAAGAATATAAAACGGCATTACTGGTGGATACTCCCAATCCTTATTGGATGGCTTATTATTGTTTTTTCCGCTTCAACCGAGGTGGTTTTCTTCTTGAAGATGAGAAGAGAACCGGTCAATGTTTCGCATGTGATGGAGAGATCGTTTCTTATTTGGTCCATTTGGTTCCTCTATATACCGCTGATTATTTACCTGGTCCGAACTGTTCCTTTACTCAAAAAACAGTGGCTTCTCAGGGCCATATTGTATGTAATCGTATACACCGCATTGGTGTCGTTTCATATCTTTTTTGATAATATCAGTTACAGTTTTTTTGAGGGAGATGCGGCATTTGTGATGAGTTTGAGAGAAACGGTGGTCAGGGGAGTGCAGCTGTATGCCGTAATTGATTTTATCCTTTTTCTCAGCATCATACTGGGTTTTGAGCTGAAAAAAACGTACGAACAGTATCGTAAACGGGAATTACATGCCGTTAATCTGAAATCTCAACTGTTAAATGCCCAGTTGTCATTATTACGCATGGAGTTACACCCGCATTTTCTTTTTAATACTCTCCATGGCATTTCATCTCTGCTCGATTATGACCCGCCGGGTGCCCGTATTATGTTACAGGACCTGAGGCATCTTGTTAAACGATCGTTTGAGTCACAACCCAATCATACCATCACTTTGAGAGAAGAGGTTGAATTGACTCAGGCTTACCTTAACATTGAGAAAAGACGATTTAGTGATCGCCTGAATGTTGTTTTCGATATTGAACCAGCAATTAAAAACACAGGGGTCCCTGCTTTTCTCCTGCAACCCCTTGTCGAGAACGCGGTAAAGCACGGGATATCGAGCAGGATCAAACCGGGGAACATCAGAATCTCCGCCGGCAAATGTGAGAACGACCTGGAGTTAGTCGTGGAAGATGACGGTCCCGGTATAAATAGTGAACAAAAGAAAAATGGCAATTCATCACATCACGGTATGGGGTTGGAATATGTAATGCAAAGACTTAATTGTCAGTACGACAGATATCGCTTCTCTTTAGGTCAGTCTGATTTGGGTGGGTTAAAAGTGACGATCAGGATACCCTGGAAAACGGAAGGAAATGTTGGAAAAACTGTTTTGGAGCATGTAGATGGAGAAAATTAAGACTGTTATTGTAGACGATGAACCGCTTGCGCGTGAACGTCTGCGAAAGCTCATTTCTCAGGAAGAGGATCTGGTTTTGAGTAAAGCATGTGAAAATGGGCAGGAAGCCATAGACTATTTAAAGGAGGATTTGCCGGATCTGCTTTTTCTTGATATCCAGATGCCGGAAATCGATGGGTTTGAGGTGCTTAAACGGATTGAGTACGAGAGCATCCCTTGCATCGTTTTTGTTACTGCTTATGATGAGTATGCATTGCGTGCATTCGAGGTCAATGCTCTGGATTATTTGCTCAAGCCCTTTGACCAGCAGAGATTCAAAAAAGCCATATCGCGCGTAAAAAATCAGCTTCAGAATAAAACCCAGGTCCAGTTAGGCACCCGTCTGACCAGACTTGTAAACACACTCGATAAGAACAGCAACTATCTGGATCGAATAATGATCAAAACAAATGGCAGGGTTTATTTCGTGAAGACCAATGAAATAGACTGGATTGAAGCTGCCGGTAACTATCTCAAGTTACACTGTGACAAGAAGAATCACATGGTTAGGGA
>DATFNI010000189.1:0-24346 GCA_035266485.1 Balneolales bacterium | reverse complement strand
GCCTGAGTTATGTCGATCGACGTTAACTTGTAGTACGCCCCCATCAGTGGACATAGAAACGTTGAATTTCTTGTTGAAATCCTGTTTGGAGACGCCCTTTTTACTCGTAATGAATACATGAATGATATCACCATCTCCTCCAACAGCCTGAATTCGTCCTCCCAGCGTATTCAATGCCACTTTATTCAGCCCTTTTGCGGAAAAATTTCTGGATTCAATAAGGGTTTCGGATGATGGCACGGCGTTGAATGAGCTGCTGGTCATAGTTAGGACATGATTGGCTAGTTTTGCTATCACGTCTGCGTGTTGTGCCAGGGAATCCCTTGGAATGCTCTTGAGCGTAGAATCAAGTTTCGCATGGATTGCGGAATCGGTGTTAATATTCTCAACTCTCAGGCTATCAGGAACTTCAATCGTCTTTTTTAAAAATCCCAGATCGAGAACGATCTTTTTCACATCTGTTCCCTTATGCAGCTTATCAAGCTTGTCAAGTTCATCTAACTGGCTGAGTGAGTTCAGATTATGCAGGTCGATAACAATCGTATGGGTTGAATCTTCTTCGGTGACAAATTGATGTGTTACCGGGGATTTGGAATCGTTAGAATGCGTAGACTTAGTCACGTATATGGCAATTCCAGTCAGAAACAAACCAGCAATAATGATTTCCCACGATACAGTGCGGATTTTCATAATACGTTCACCATGTTAATCGGAAATAGTACTCAGGGATTTTACAAGTCACTAAAAATATACGTCTTCGTAAGGATTGAGTTACACTTTGTGGATAAAAAAGTACCTCTTTTGTCAAATATCAGAAAAGATGAGCGATTCGTGTTCCCGAATCCAGGCACGGGCTTCCTCGAGCCTGGAATAATGTGAGCTCACAAGTTCCCAGAATTCGACACTGTGGTTCATATGAACGGTATGGCATAACTCATGGACAAAAAGATAGTCCCATATCCAGTGTGGACATTTTATCAGCCTCCAGTTGAACGAGACGTTTCCTTTGGATGAGCAGGTGCCCCAGCGTGTTTTTTGCGACCGGATAAAGAGGCGGTTGTATTTAAAAGGAAGCGATTGTGCCAGCATGTGAAACCGGTCCCGGACCTCTGAATCGGCCAGAGAGCGGTAGAAGGCGAGTTTTACTTCTTTGTCGGGATATGTATTTAAATTTTTTGGGGGGTGAAACAGAACGATGTCATTGTGTTCTGTAAAACGCCAGTTACCATTTCTGTTTTTATGGAATTTATCCGCAAAGAAACCATTCGCAGGTTGCAAATCTTTCCAGACACCTCGAAGCAACATCTGGTTTTCATGATCTTTAATTACGGCTTCGAGTTTTTCCTCACGTTTTCTGAGTCTGATGAGTGATGTGGATATATGATCCTTCTGGGCATGAACGAAATGTTCCATCTCTTTAACAGAGCAATAGGTCGGTCCAGATATGGTAATGCGGTCTGGATAGACTCTAAGTCTCAGATAACGCTGATTTTTTCTGCGTGTAAAAGTGACATCCGGCCACTCTTCCGGCCACGATTTAGCGAATCTTTTCCCTCTCATACTCAATTATGGATGCTCTCTAAGTTTCTTGAGACGTTCCTTTGCCCTTTCAATATACGGTGAATCTGATTTTAAACGTGCCGTCTCTTCGTAGTATTCTTTTGCTTTTGGCGTATTGCCGATATCCTCATACGACTGTCCAATCAGGAAACCACACAGAGCATAGTTGAACCTGTTTTTACTCATCGGGCTTAGCCGGCTATATTTTCTGCTTTCCTGGCAATTGCTAATGGTCCTTATGAAATCACCCATATCATAATCAACCATTGCACGCACGGCAAACAAATGTTCAAGAATTGCGGAACCAAACGGTTTCTTCGAAATTTCTGATTCTTCAGGAAGCATCCTCTGTGTATAAATCAGTACTTCAGGGAGATGCCCTTCACGGAAAAGTGCGTAAGCGTACAGTATCTGATAATACAAGTTTTGAGGATATAATTTGGTCAGCCTGTTAAAATAATAGAGAGCGCTGTCGGGTTTCTGCTCCGCTTCCAGATATACTCTGCCAAGCGTATAGATAGCTTCGGGTTTAACAAGAACACTACTGTCGGCCGCTGAACGTAACATGTGCAATCCTTTGCTCTTGTCTCCTTTGGGTAAAAGCCACGTAAGGCTTTTGAGGATCGGATATTGTTGCGGCAACCACGCCGAATAAAAGTTATACGCACCGAGTCCGAACCCGAGATCAGAGAAGCCGGGGTCGGCATCTTTTAGGGCAAAGACGGTATTTATGGATGTCTTCCCATACTGAAATGCCTTTAGCCAGTTATCCCTGTTTGCATAAAAACGAGCAAGAAATGCATCTGAAGCTGACTTTAGCAAAAGTGCATCCAGGTTATCAGGATCTTTGTTCAGTACCAGAGAACACTGATAATTGGTTTGTGAAAAATCATAGATCAGCTTTTTATCATACTGTTTGTCCTCGAGATCGGGCAGAATCAGCCACCACGTTTGTAACCCTTGCCAGAAACTCCATATGGGATGATCGGGATATTTCTGGCGCCAGGGGGCGAGGATACGCACAGATGCTGCATAATCCATGTTATATACTGAATCGATGGCTTTTTGTACATCACGTACAAACGCCTCGTTTTTCATCAGTTCAGGACTATCCTGAGCTGACGACGGCATCGGGAGGGAGAGAAAAAGAACAGTAAAAACGAGAACGTACCAAACAGTCCGCAGGTGCCGCGATGGGAAGGTGGCAAAATTAAATGGACTGGTTTTGTTCATAAAGATGCGCAGGGCGCGCTCATTCTACAGTCATAAATTGGTTGTAAACCAGTTGATGGTCTGGTCCACAACCTCCCGAAACGGCTCGGGCAGGACATCAGCTTCGAAAGGATGGGACCCGCCAAAGGTGTGCCCGGTGTTTGGTATAAGAATCCGTTTCTTTTCCGTACTCGGACAGTTTTCGTACAACAGGTTTACATCCGTATACGGAACAGATTCGTCTTCTTTAGCATGAATGAAACAAACAGGAATATAAAGATCGTTGACACGGCGTAAAGCAATTATGCGATCAGCATTTTCGACAGAGTCCTCGAGTACCGATTTGTTCAGGCGCATATACTGTGATGTCCGGGTATTCAGAATTTCAGTATAGCCTTTTTCATGCCACTCATCGAGCATGACCTGATCCCAGTGTTTATTGTAATCTGCCACAGCCGACCAGGTTACCAGGCAGGTGATATCTTCATACTCGGCAGCTGCAACGATTGCGGAATGTCCGCCTCTGGAGTGACCGACAATACCAATCCTGGATGTTTCAAATGGATACTTGCCTGTGGAAATGTCTCCCGACTTGATCGCGTCGAGTACGCTGTGAATATCCTCTAGCTCCTGGGATAATGTGTTGTCAGCAAACAGGTCGAGCCGGCTGAATGTTTCCTGGTCCTCTCCGGTACCGTTCCTGGACGTATTCACTGCAACGACGGCAAATCCGTTTTCGGCCAGTTCGATACAGGCATCCGGAAACGGACCCCAGTCCTTGAATCCCTTGAATCCGTGCAAAAAAATGACAACCGGAACGGCTTCGTCATTAGAAAGCGGATAATAGAGGGAGTAACGGATCGGCAAACCCTCTGTTGAAGTGATTTGCCCGTCTTGCTTGCTGATCGTATACGTCATGATTTCTGAATGTTTCTCAGTTCTTTCAGTTTAACCATTTTCCTGATTTGATCGACCTCATCTTTTTTAAGATAACGCCAACGTCCGGACCGCAAGCCTTTTAGCGTCAGGTTTGCGTATCGGATGCGTTTCAAGGCAACGGCCTGTGTGCCTACTGCCTCCATCATCCGCCGAACCATATGGTATCGACCTTCATGAACACCAATTTGAATAATATCACTCCGATCAGGGCGTCGTCGGACAGAGTATGCTTTGGCAGGACCGTCTTCGAGCTGAACACCGGCCTTCAGAGATTTTAAATCTTCATCTGACAATGGTTGTTCTGTCTGCACCTCATAAATTTTACCAATCCGGTAGGATGGGTGCATCAGACGATGCGCGAGTTCTCCGTCATTGGTCAGAAGCAAGGCGCCGGTAGTATTGCGGTCGAGCCTGCCAACGGGATATATACGTTTGCCGACAACATCTTCCACTAGATCGACGACCGTATTTCTGCCCTTTTCGTCGCTTGTTGTTGTAATCGTATCGTGCTGCTTATGGAGCAGCAGGTAGACGAATGGCTCCGGCTTGATTTCAAACCCGCTAACCTCAATCTTAGCCGATGGATCGACTTTGTAACCCAGCTCCGTAATCGTCTGATCGTTGACTTTTACCTTGCCTTCAGAGATGAGTGTATCCGCTTCACGGCGGGAGCAGATGCCAGAATGCGCAATGTACTTGTTGAGACGCATCGGCCCTTTAGAGTCCTTACGGGGTTCCCCGATGGTCTTTTTTGATGGTTTCCGTTCGCTGTTTTTCTTACGATTTCTCCCCTGGTCTGCTCTGCTTCGCGAACGGTTCGATTTGCCTGGTCTCATTAATTAATTGCTCCGTTCATCTAATGATGATGTACCATTTCCATTTGTAATTGACAAGTCCGGATGGTTATGGTTCGCCAGTTCTGCCTTCAATTCAAGCATCAGCTGGCGGTGTTCAGCCATATCGTCGTCCCGCAGTATGTCATCGATCTCGCGCGGCCGTGGAAGCTCATCAATAGAATTAATGCCAAAATGTTTCAGGAAATTGGAGGTCGTTCTGTATAGAAGCGGGCGGCCCGGACGATCGCTTCGTCCTGCTACTTTAACGAGTTCCTTCTCCAGGAGTTGCCTGACAAGATAGCCGGAATCCACACCACGAATGTGATCGACTTCAGGTTTTGTTACCGGTTGTTTGTAGGCAATGATAGCCAACACATCAACAGACGACGGTGTTAGTTTACGCGAGATATTTTCGTGCTGAAATTTCTGTAACCACTTATGATATTCCTTCTTTGTGGCAAAGGTGTACCCACCACCCTGATGAATAATCAAAAACGATCGTCCATACTTCAGGTAATCCTGATTCAGTGATCCGATCGCCTGCTCGATATCCGCAGGATACAACTCCAGCCCATCTTCGGTTTCCATAATGAGCCGGCATAGTTCTTCCGTGCTGACCGGATCCGGACTTGCAAATACGAGGGCCTCGACGATTGATGCAAAGTCGAGATCTTCCAAAGAGGTATTGTTATTACCGTTCATAGAATGATTCCTGATTGTTACACAAATATATCCGATCCGTGGAGAAATTAAAATGATCAAGGCAATTTGGGCGATAAAAAGTGTTTGGTCTGGAAGTGATCGCAGCTTTCTTACTGTCATCCCTGGTAAAAGTTATCCCGCCGCGGCGGAAATTGGAAGATCCTGATGGCATTCTATAGTGGTTATTGGAAATGAAGTAAGAAAACAACTGTTTTCACATTACATCAACATTCACAGTAATCCGTACCAGACTTGCCCGTTCCGGTTTCCGGTTCCGATATAATAAAAACGCCTTGTCTAACATTTTTTCAATGCTTGCGGCACCGTTGGTCGGATCGATCTTAATCATACATTCCCAGCGAAACTGCCCCTGCATGCGGAATATGGCAGACGGCGATGGACCAAGAATAGGGGCGTTGCCGGCGGCCTCACTAAGGCACTTAGCGAATATCTCAGCGACTTTTTGTACAAGGGTCCCGTCCATCGATTTGAAATAGATGCCAATCAAACGTGAATACGGTGGATAAAATAGCTGCTCTCTGTACTCAAGCTCTTGTTTTATGAATTTTTGATAGTTGTGATCCCGGGCACAAATCACCGCAATGTGTTCCGGCTGCCAGGTCTGCAGATATACCGATCCTTTTTTCTCCGACCTGCCGGATCGTCCTGCTACCTGGCTGAGCAACTGGAACATGCGTTCGGATGACCGGTAGGATGGAAAGGCTAACTCTGTATCCGAATTGATAACGCCAACCATGGTCACATTGGGGAAATCGAGTCCCTTGGCAACCAATTGGGTACCTACAAGAATATCCGCTTCGCCGGCTCCAAAAGCGTTAAGGATGCGTGCATGGGCATCTTTGCCAGTTGTTGTATCCTGGTCCATTCGTAACAAGCGGGCTTCCGGAAAGAGCTGTCCGATTTCTTCTTCAATCTGCTGGGTACCCGCACCATGAACCTCCAAAGCAGTTTCCCCGCATTTTGGGCAATGACTCCGCTTCAGCTCGGCATGACCACAGTAATGACATCGAAGATGATTTTTTGCCTTGTGATAGGTGAGACTCACCGAACAGTTCGGACATTCCATGATATGGCCACAGGCTTCGCACTGGATATAGGATGCAAACCCGCGACGGTTATACAATAAGATGATCTGTTCATTTCGCCCAATCACTTCCTCGATCGTGATGTAAAGGGGCACGGCAAGCGGACCCTGCATGGCCTTACGATACTGCTTCAGATCGACGATTTTAACATCGGGCAGGCGGGCCTGGGCGTGACGTTCAGGCAGATGCAGTAAGCTGCTTTTCCCTGTCTGGGTGGCATGATAGCTGACAGCGCTGGGTGTCGCTGATCCCAGAACAACAACGCTCTTCGTCAGATATCCGCGCATGATCGCCACTTCGCGGGCATTATACCTGGGCGCAGGATCTTCCTGTTTGTACGATTGATCGTGCTCCTCATCGACAATGATGATCCCGAGGTTTTGAATAGGAGCGAACACGGCAGATCGTGCCCCGACTGCGACGGTTCGTTTTCCTCTTCGAAGGTCGAGCCATGCTTCATACCGTTCGCGATCATTCAGGCGGCTGTGAAGAACGGCGATGGTATTCCCGAATATCTGGTAAAAACGTCGTACCGTTTGCGGGGTCAGTGCTATTTCGGGCACCAGGATCAAACCGCCCTTCCCCATCTCCAACACTTTTTTAAGTGCGTGAATATAAACTTCGGTCTTGCCGCTGCCAGTCACGCCGTAGATCAGGAACTGGTGAAAATCACCCGAATCGATAGCTGACGATATTTCACGAAAGGCCGCTTCCTGGGAGGTGTTGAGTTTTTTGATCTTTTCCGGGTTGTACTCCAGTTCCGGTTCAGGAAGCCCGACCGGAACCTCATCACTATGGATCAATTTCTCTTTCTGAATGCGGCCCATCGAGTAATTGTCGAGAAGCGGCTCGTCATCGAGCTCGTGTTGGCGCAACGGGAGGCCGCGTTCTTCGAGCCTTCGCAGGGCTTGTACCCATTTCGGTTCCTTCTTACCGTCGTACTTCTCGTAAACCTGAACAAGGTCGCCTTCATCAACTCCATCCTTCCACAACCAGCGCTTCTCGGTCTTTGATTCTACCCGTGTCCGCGGTTCTTCCCATATTTCCAGGAGCCCGTAGCCCACTAATTGTTTGATAAGTTCCTCACCGCGCGGTTTCCACTGGTCCTCTACATATTTGAGAGGGACCGATCCCTTCTCGTGTATCTCCTTCAGCACAGTTTCTTCCCGCGGAGAAAGAATTAGCGCTACCTCTTCGACCGGTCCGGGTTTAAGGACCTTTTCCGAGATGAAGTTGAGTCCGACAGGCAACGCCGCCTGGATGGTCTCGCCCCTGCTTGCGTAGTAGAAACTATGCACCCAGTGGGTCAGCCGCAGGATTTCATCTGACATGACCGGCTCGTCATCCAGCACCTTCCGAATGGGCCGCGTTTCAAACTCCGGCTTGCGGTCGTGCACCTCCACGACCATGCCGATCGCCATATGCGACTGCAAAGGTACCCAGACACGCATTCCCGGTAAGGCATTATCTGCCAGGGAACCTGGAATATGATACGTAAAGACCTCCCGAACGGCCGTTGGAAGTGCGATGTCAGCGTATTGTGGCATCAGAAATTAGTTATGATCTGAAAACCGAAATATACGAATGATGGCGGAGAAAGAAGTCGGGTGTCAGAATTCAGGAGTCAGGAGACAGAATGAAGATTGCAGTCTCGTTGATTATAACTCTTGCATTGTGACCACGCCTGTTAATCCTCTTCCAATTCAAAATTCAGAATTCAACATTCAACATTCTTCAACCAAGCCATCCTGACCGGTCCAGGCTGCGGTACTGAATAGCTTCAGCGATGTGGGCCGTTTGAATGGTTTCGGAGTGCGCCAGGTCGGCGATGGATCTTGAGACTTTCAGGATGCGGTCGTAAGCCCGCGCAGAGAGACCAAGACGGTTGATGGCCTTCTTCAGCAGTTGTGATCCTGCTTCATCAATCTTGCAGATGCGGCGCACCATCCGGGTAGTCATCTGGGCATTGCAATAGACGCCATCGATTCCCATGAATCGGTTATGTTGCGTATTACGGGCATCGATCACGCGTTCCCGGACTTTATCCGATGGTTCCCCGGCCGACTTGCTGTTCAACTCTTCAAAACTGACTTTATTCACTTCGATATGAAGATCGATTCTATCGAGCAACGGTCCGCTGATTTTGCCCAGGTAGCGCTGCATCTGTGCCGGCGAAGTTCCCGCGGAATCTGATGGATCATACCAATCT
Organism: Balneolales bacterium; assembly: GCA_035266485.1. GTDB lineage: Bacteria > Bacteroidota > Rhodothermia > Balneolales > DATFMH01 > DATFNI01. The sequence goes on along the minus strand of DATFNI010000189.1, from coordinate 15,782 downwards.
CCGGACGGAGAAGGATTCATCGAGGCCACCAGCATGATTTTACTGGGGTAATTGACACTCATTCGTGCACGTGAAATGCTTACTTTGCCGTCTTCAAGCGGCTGTCTCAGTACCTCCAAAGCACTTCGCTTGAATTCCGGTAACTCATCCAGGAAAAGAATCCCGTTGTGTGCCAGAGAAATTTCGCCGGGCATCGGGATACTCCCACCACCAACAAGGGCGACATCAGAAACCGTATGGTGCGGCGATCGAAACGGTCGATGGGTGATTAATCCTTTGCCGGGTGGGAGGAGTCCGGACACCGAGTGGATCTTGGTAGTCTCGAGTGCTTCATGCAGGTTCATAGGGGGCAGGATGGTAGGCAGACGCCGGGCCAGCATCGTCTTTCCGGAACCCGGCGGGCCGACCATGATAATATTGTGCCCGCCGGCGGCCGCCACCTCCAGCGCACGCTTCACATTCTCCTGGCCGCGGACATCCATAAAATCCACCATATCATGACTCTGACCATTGGTAAACAGTTTGTTCATATCTATTGAAACCGGATCATACTCATTTTCATCGTTCATCCATTGTATGACATCCCCAACATGCCGGAGGCCGTATACATCCAGTCCGTCGACAACTCCTGCCTCGTGTGCATTGTCAACAGGGACGATCATATTTTTCAAACCGGCTCTTTGGGAGGCCACGGCGATAGGTAGTACTCCTTTCACCGGTCGCAATTTGCCATCGAGTGCCAGTTCTCCCAGGATAAGTGTGTCTTCCAGTTTCTTTGGCTTGATTTGATGAGATACCGCCAATAAACCCACGGCTATTGGCAGGTCGAACGCGCTGCCTTCCTTAGGAAGGTCGGCAGGTGCCAGGTTGATGGTTATGCGTCCCCTTGGAACATGATAACCGGTGTTTTTCAGGGCGGCGTCGATGCGGGCATACGATTCGTTGATCGCCCTGTCGGGCAAGCCAACCAGGTTATATTTTGGAAATGCAGAAGTCATATTGACTTCCACATCGATAAGATGGGCGTCTACCCCAAATGTTGATGCGCAATGAACGTGAGCTAGCATAATCGTGTATCTTTTTTAGCGTCTCTACGTAATAAGAACATAGAGGAACACAAACCTTACACGAGATTATGAATAAATTAACGCCAGTTGCCATGACTACTACTACCAGAACAATTATCGAAGACATTCGTGTGACCGGTGCTGAACTGATCGACCGGATACGCGAGCTTATCCATGAAGGCAACGTTAAACGCATCAGTGTGCGCAACACAAAGGGGGATGTCCTGGTTGATGTTCCGGTTAGTGTTGGCGTGGCCGGATTAGGTGCAACATTTTTAGCCATGGGTCCGCTGATCACCTCTCTCGGCTTCTTTGCCCTGTTTATGAACGATTACAGCATCTATGTCGAACGCGAAGAACCGGTAGACGAGCACGAGGTGGACGCTCAGTTCATCGAGGTTGAAGATGAGGACGATGATGAGGATGAAGAAGACGAAGAGGATGAAGAAAAAAAGAGAAAGAAGAAAAAATAGTTCAGATCCAATATTCAAGATTGGATAACTAAGATCTTAAAAACAATGGATACCAAATAAAAAAAAGCCTCCGCGACGGGAGGCTTTTTCATAATTCTGTGATTAGAATCGAGGTCGTGGTGAATTTCCAGTAGAATCCCATATTCCGTACATGACGCGGTACGTATTGTCGTGGTTATGGGTTTCTACCAATAGTATATCCTATCCAACATACCTTATAGGGTACCAACTAATGTCCTGTTACAGTTCGCGACATACAACCCGTACGTAACCGGCAACACCATATTTCCTTAGGTCCTGCCCTATCCCTTAAACCGGTTTTTCAGCCACGGGCTCTTCCACTTCCTGCAGCCAGCGCTCTACGTCGATCGCGGCCATACAGCCGGATCCGGCTGCGGTAACTGCCTGGCGATACTTGCTGTCCTGGGCATCACCACAGGCGAAAATGCCGTCGACATTTGTATAGGATGATTTATTCTTGGTAATGATGTAACCGACATCATCCATGTCAACCACCCCTTTGAACAGGTCGGTGTTCGGTTTGTGCCCGATAGCCAGGAACAGGCCGGTCACATCGTCAAGCTTCGTAATTTCACCAGTCTTAACATTTTTGACCTTCAGACCGTCAACCAGCTTGTCTCCGAGCACCTCATCAACTACGCTATCCCAGATAAACTCAATCTTGGGATTGTTGAATGCTTTGTGTTGCATAGCTTTGGAAGCACGAAGCTCATCACGTCGATGGATGATTGAAACCTTGCTGGCGAATTTAGTCAGGAACGTAGCTTCCTCCATAGCCGTATCGCCGCCACCGACAACTGCAACGTGCTGATTACGGAAAAAAGCACCGTCGCAGGTTGCACAGGCAGATACACCATAGCCGCGTAAACGCTGCTCGCTGTCAATTCCCATCCACTTGGCCGATGCACCGGTTGATACCACAATAGCCTGGGAATAGATTTCCGTACTTTCGTCAATGGTCAGCTTGAACGGACGTTTGTCAAAATCGATATTAGTGACCATCCCATAACGGCAATCGGCACCGAAACGTTTAGCCTGCTCGCGGAACAGGTCCATCATTTTGGGTCCCATTACGCCCTCAGGGAAGCCGGGGAAATTTTCCACATCGGTCGTCGTCATCAGCTGACCACCCGGTTCGGGACCCTCAAAAATGATTGGTTTCAGGTCGGCACGAGCTGCATACAAGGCCGCCGTCAAACCGGCCGGACCACTGCCCACGATCACAACCTTAAACGTTTTTCCAGCGATATCTTCCATAATCAAAATTGGTTTGAGTGATAAAAATCCATTATAAAACTGTATAGTTATAAAGTTAACGAAGTTTGGACAAATTTGGTATCCTGATTTCGTCTCGGGCTAACTGAAAAATAACTATTAAAAAATCCAACTTCTCCCATATTGATGGGCTGGGGGAAGATAATCTTACCGGGAAATCAAATTTTGTTAAAAATAGAAGGGTTTTCAGCAAAATATGCATAGTCGAAACACTGGTCGGAACTATCACATCAATTCTGAATTACTTACATTTGCAACTGTTTGACTTTAAAACATTATAGTTGTCGATCATTTAACCATGATTCCAGTTGACTATTAGTGTACATATCATCGACTGAGGAGGTTACCTACTGTGATAATTGCCGTATTAAAAGAACAAGCCAAAGGCGAGAGTCGTGTGGCTTTGGTGCCGGAAAGTGTTAAGGCACTCACGAAACAAAATCTGGAAGTCTGGATTGAAAAAGGGGCTGGTGAAGCATCTTCTTTTACAGATCAGACTTACATCGATGCTGGTGCTAAAATAAAGGACAGCGCCACGGAAATTCTCTCATCGGCCAATATTTTGATTAAGGTGCAAAAACCGGAACCTGATGAGATTGGGCAAATGAAACCGGATACGGTTATCGTCTCCTTTTTAGGAGCGTTATTCAATAAAGATCTGGTTGAACAGCTCAAAAAGGCGAAAGTGACGGCTATCGGTCTCGATGCCGTGCCACGTATTACCCGTGCCCAGAAAATGGACGCGCTTTCTTCCATGAGTTCTATCGCAGGCTATAAGGCCGTTCTGATCGCAGCCGATTCACTGGGCAAGTATATGCCCATGATGATGACAGCTGCCGGAACCATTCCGCCTGCACGTGCTCTTGTGCTCGGAGCTGGTGTTGCCGGACTTCAGGCCATTGCCACTGCCCGTCGTCTGGGTGCTATTGTTGAGGCGTTTGATGTGCGTCCAGCTGTAAAAGAACAGGTGGAAAGTCTCGGAGCCAAGTTTGTGGAAGTAAAACTCGAAGAGGAGGAAACGGAAACCAAGGGCGGTTACGCCAAAGAACTTTCCGAAGAAAGTCAGAAGCGGCAGAAGCAGGCCATCCATAATCACGCCAAGCGTGCGGATATTGTGATTACAACAGCGCTGATCCCGGGCAAACCGGCCCCATTGCTGATTACAAAGGAAACCGTTGGAGAGATGGCGAATGGTTCGGTCATCATCGACCTGGCAGGAGAACAAGGCGGGAACTGTGAGCTTACAAAGCCGGGAGAAACCATTGTTGAAAACGGTGTTACGATTCACAGTCCGTTGAATATCACTTCATTGTTACCGGTACATGCCAGTCAGCTCTATTCCAAAAATATTTCAGCACTTATCGATCTGCTGATAAAGGACGGAGCATTGAATCTGGACTTTGAAGATGAAATCATTAAAAATGCGACGATAACCCACAAAGGGGAGATCGTGAGTCCTGCTATCCTAAAAGGCGAACTTTAGCAAAACAGTTTATCCAAACGGAGGAATACCATGATAATGAACTTGTTTGTATTCGTGTTGGCGAGTTTCGTGGGTTTTGAGGTTATCTCAAAGGTTCCCACAACGCTTCACACCCCATTGATGTCCGGTTCCAATGCCATTTCTGGTATCACCATTATTGGTGCCCTGGTAGTGGCCGGAGAAGCATCCAGTACCCTGACATCCTGGCTGGGGCTGATTGCCATCATCTTTGCAACAATCAACGTGGTAGGTGGTTACGCAGTCACCGACCGCATGCTTCAAATGTTTAAGAAAAAGGGTAGCCAACGATGAGTAGATTTTTTCCACATTCACTTCAGGTGATGGTACCTGATTTCACACAGTTAGTCTATTTGGTCGCTATTATCCTGTTTATTATCGGCCTGAAACGGATGAGCTCGCCTGCTACGGCACGGTCCGGAAATATATGGTCGGCAGTGGGCATGTTGATGGGTATTATTGTTACCCTGCTCGATTACCATATTGTGACTTTTGAGATGATCATTATTGGGATCATCGTCGGTAGCCTTATAGGGATCGTTTCCGCCTATAAGGTTGAAATGACGAGCATGCCTGAAATGGTCGGCCTGTTCAATGGATTTGGTGGCGGCGCATCGGTACTGGTTGCCGTAGGTGACTTCTACCGCACAGCTCCAATGACTCACGGCAACAGTGAACTGATTACCGTTGCCCTGAGTATCCTGATCGGTTCGGTCACGTTTTCGGGTAGTTTCATTGCTTTCGGAAAATTGAGAGGTATCGTGAGCGGAAATCCGATCACGTACAGTGGTCAAAAGATTGTCAACAGTATCCTCGCTTTGGTCATGTTTGCCTCTGGCGTACTGTTTGTTATCAACCCGGCCGAAAACTGGTACTTATTGGTGCTCCTGATTATTTCGTTAGTCCTGGGAGTGACGCTTGTCATTCCGATCGGTGGTGCTGACATGCCTGTTGTAATCTGTCTGTTGAACTCTTATTCGGGTCTTGCAGCAGCAGCCACGGGTTTTGTGCTGAACAATAATCTGCTGATCGTAAGTGGTGCCCTGGTAGGTGCATCCGGTATCATTCTTACCTATATCATGTGTCAGGCTATGAACCGATCACTGAATAATGTATTGTTCGGTGCATTCGGCTCAGACATCAAAGCGGCCGGCACTATGGATACTGGTGATGAGAACAAAACCATCCGTCGTGCGGAAGCCGATGACGTTGCCGTGATGACCGCTTATGCGCAAAACGTGATCATCGTTCCGGGTTACGGTCTGGCCGTTGCCCAGGCACAACATGCCATCCGCGACGTGGCCAACCTGCTCGAAGAGCATGGTGTTAATGTGAAATACGGTATTCACCCGGTTGCCGGACGTATGCCGGGTCATATGAACGTGTTGCTGGCAGAGGCAAATGTACCGTACGATCAGCTATATGATATGGATGAGATCAATCCCGAGTTCGAACATACGGACGTAGTACTCGTCATTGGTGCTAACGACGTAGTAAATCCGTCAGCCCGCTCCAATCCGGGAAGTCCGATTTACGGAATGCCCATCCTGAATGTGGATCAGGCCCGTACCGTTGTGGTCTTCAAACGTTCATTGAATCCTGGTTTTGCAGGTATCGATAACGAGCTGTTCTATCAGGAAAACACCTACATGTTCTTCGGTGATGCAAAGAAGTCACTGATGGCACTGTCGGCCGCTTTGAAAGAAGTGGAGGACTAGGGATAATTTTGAATTATGAATTTTGAATTATGAATTGGAGCGTGTGAATACACTCTATTTTTTGAAAGGTGCCTGCCGAAAGGTTGGCGCCTTTTTTTATACCCTGATTTCTCACACAACCTCGTTGCACCGGCTCTGCCGTGTATCGTCGTTACTATTTTTAATTGCCCCACCAAAATTTCCTATTCTCACATATCACTATCGTACGCTTTGATAATGCCGGGTAGTTCCTTTTTTTGAAAGGACAATCTGCCAGAGCTGGTTCTTTCGGGCGCGGAAGGAAGCGGCAGAAACGAGTAGATAGTAGGTCCACATCCGGTAGAAACGGGAGTCATAGCGATCTTGGAGTTTGTCCCAGTTGCTTGTGAAGTTATGGTACCAGGCCATCAGTGTGTTATCATAAAAGGGACCGAAATTGTGCCAATCCTCAACTATGAAGAGCCCCTCGGCCGCTCTGGTTATCTGTTGAGCCGACGGTATCATACCGTTCCGGAAGATGTATTTGTTAATCCACGGATCCGTCATATTTACCGATATGTTGCTTCCAATACAGTGCAACAATTGCAGGCCATCCTCTTTCAGGCATCTGTGCGCCACTTCCATGAATGTCCGATAGTTCTTTTTCCCAACGTGCTCAAACATGCCGATCGAAACAACACGGTCGAACGGTTCACTGATTTCGCGATAATCCTGCAGGCGAATCTCAACGGGTAATCCTTCGCACTTTTCCTGTGCCAATTCCGCCTGCCGTTTGGAGACGGTAAGTCCAACGACCCTTACGCCATAATTTTTGGCCGCGTATCTGGCAAAACTCCCCCAACCGCAACCAATATCCAGGACTTTCTGTCCCTCACGCAGGTGAAGCTTACGGCATACCAGATCCAGCTTGGCTTCCTGGGCATCATCCAGGTTTTTGGCTTCTCTCCAATACCCGCAGCTGTAAACCATACGCTTGTCCAACATCAGGCGAAACAACTCATTTCCGGTGTCATAATGCCTTTCACCAATTTGAAACGCACGTGCTGTACTTTGCAGGTTGCGCAAACTTGCAACCACGAAGTTCCACACCGTACTGGGAGTGTAATTAACCTTCTGATTGATTCCAGACTTTAATATACGGGTGAATGTCTCATCCAGAGATTCGGAATCCCACCAGCCATCCATATACGATTCACCGGCGGCCATCGATCCGCCAACCAGTATTCTCCGATATAATCTGGGGTTGTGTACCTGTATATCCCAGGGCCTGCCCCCATTAAAACAAACATCTGCAGTTTGTAGCCAATTTTGAAGTGTATCTTTTATCCTCACAACAGTAACATCTATTACAGGAGGCTTCGGAAAAACATCCTCGCGCATCAAATCCCGTCGGGAAAGCGAAAATTATAGAGTACAAAGCCTCCTGAAGGTTCACGCATTTTTGATATTTATGTAATTCAAACAGAAAAGGGACAAAAATAAATCCATCCTTTGATACGTGATCCCGTGGCAGTCAATCGGTTTGATCAGTTTGGCTGATACATAGATCATTCAAGATAGTATTCGATTGCTTCTTCAATATCGTCTAAATTTCTAACCTGTCTATTTGGGATTATAGTTTTTGGTCAGTTAATGGAAGGCCCCGGTTACCGACCTCAATAACAGGCCCGGTATGGTTACAAGTGGCCCACACTAACATAATTCATAACAAATTATTTGGCTGCGGTTTTGGGAAAGCACATATTGCTTCCGTAGAAATTACGGCTACTGCAGAGTGTTTCCGGGAGATGCGGCGGTTGGGTACCATCTAAGCTTATTTTGCAGCCGCGGAATTCCACGAATTTAATGCGTTATCTTTGCCCTCTTCATCGCAATGACCAGGCTTATCGTTGCCAACACTCCACAGGCTGCCAGCACAGTAAACAACGCAAGCGGAATGGCCATCGGACCCGAATAGACATGGTCGATCAGATAACCTGTAAGGGGTGGTCCAAAACCGAATCCAATGATGCTTATCGTAAACAGGTAGACACCGCCGGCAACGGCACGCATTCCGGATGGAACAAGATCCTGTACGATGGCCGGTGCTACGCCGTTGTACGATGAAGCAATACTGCTGCCCAAACCCACAAAGATCACGCCCATGATGGCATGGTGATTGAAGAGACCAATGGCAAAGAATGGGAGTCCACCCAGAGCAGCGACGATACCCATGATGAATCGGCGATGATCCCCTTTTTTAGCGAGCCTGTCTGCCAGTTTACCCGAGATTGTAATTGTGAGGCCTGTCAGGAACATAAACCATCCAAATTGCGGCAGAAGGCCTTGATATCCCTTGAAATGTCCGGACAGAAACTCACTGATGAAGGCCAGCAGGGCATACCCTGAAAAGGCCAGGAACGAAAACCCGATATGGTGCCAGATCAATGCAGGAGATCGCCGCAGATGGTGCATGGCATCTCTGAAGGAAAGTGCATCTTCCGTGAATCGGTTGTTTTTTTCTGGCGTTGACTTTTGCGGCAGGTCCCGGATCAAAGTGAAAGCGATAAGCGCCAGTAAAATACCGGGCGCTCCCACGGCAAGAAAAGCCGTTCGCCAGCTATACCATTCACTGATGTAGCCTCCAGCCAGGAAGGCCAAACCGATACCAATAAAAATGCCCGAAGAATAAATGGATATGGCTGTAGCCCGATCCTCCGCCGGGAAATAATCCGACAATAGAGAGTAAGCAGCCGGACTGCAGGCCGCTTCGTTGATACCAACCAGGATTCGGGCAATAATGAGCATGCCAAGTCCGGTAGCAAGGCCACTCATCATGGTGGCCAGACTCCATATCAACAAACCGAGCGTGATCACCCACCTGCGTGACCAAACATCGGCCAGCCGGCCCATGGGGATGCCGAACACCGCATAGAAAAAGGAAAAGGCCGTTCCATACAGATACCCGATCTCCACATTGCTCAATCCTAGCTCCCGTCGGATGGGAGTGGCCAGTACAGCTACGATCTGCCGATCCACGAAATTCAGGACATAAATGACCGTGAGAACGGCAAGTACTCCCCAGGCATAACGTCTGCTAATGATGACAGGCTTATCTCCGGCTGCTTTCGAAATCATTACTCAATAGTAAAGCCATAGTGAAAAAACCGAAAGATAATCCAGTTAGCAATGAGTAGCGAGGAAAAAGCGGACAACCGTTATCAATAAACTGGAAACAGTATGTAAATACCCGACAATGATTAGAATTCCATCCTCGATCCAAATAAAAAAGGCAGGCTAAACCGCCTGCCTACCCGCCATTTATCACAACAAAATTATTTTTTCTTTTTCTTCTTTGGCTTCATCTTTAGCACGTTCAGGGGTTTTAACACTTCATCGAGGTAAAGGCTCTTCCTGACCTTCCCCACATAGGGATAATTTGTTGCCGTGACAAGGAAATCATTCTCATTGTCTTTGACCCCGGGTGTGAGGTGTATCTCACGTGTCTGTCCATCTTTAAGATGCAGGCGTATCGAATAAAGGGGATGAGTGAGGTCCGATGACTTCTTGTTGTAATCAAAGCTATCCACTTTAAGTTGGGCAATATGATCTAGCATCCCATCAACAATTCCGGGTTTCAGGGTATCCGTTCCGTAGAGCCAATGTTGAGAATCACTGCCTTTAACAAATGTGTAGGAACTATCCGCAGGATATATCATATCCACCTGGGTAATCTTAGAACGGGGATATTGCCATACCTGTTTCTGGCGCCACTCATCGAGATGGCGATCGAAAGAGTGTGTCAGAAATCCATTAATCATGTACACGGTATTTTGACTGGCTGGACGAACATAGGTACCTGCCGAACGTTGGTTTTGCATCTGGAAGCGGCCGAGATAGATGCTGGCAAGTTTCGTGTTGCCATTGTCAAAGTCGACTTTGGTACCCGTTGAATCCACGGCATAACGGGTGAATTGCCTGGGATTGTGGGTGACGATGCTTTGAGGTTTAACCCCATTCAGGCTGTTAATAACATCTTCAACGGTGTTGCCATCAGCAGGATAGCTCTCCCCGTTTCCCTGTTGAACAGACCATCTTCCTCCTTTTTTAGTCAGTTTCATGGCCTTACTTGTGGGCGTGTGGATAACCACTTTATTGACCTTTGCCGTGTCAATGGTGATCACATTACTTAATAACGCGCGGCTGGAGCTGCTGCTCTGAGAGAACTTCATAAATCCTGCAACTACAAGCAGGACAACAAAGAGAGCGGCCAGTGTTTTGGTAGCATTAGTCATGGTTCTCTATTCTCTTTGAGTTATTCGAATGAATCCCCTTTGGGCAGGCCTTTTCCCATCCATTGGCGGCGGCGTGACTTGTTGTGTTCGTACCGGTAGAAACCGTAGCCAAGTACCAACAGAATAGGTATGAAGACGTTAATGTATTTCAGCAGATTTCTGGAACTGTCGCTGATAAGCGTCAGCGGACGATTGGTTATGCCTTTGGTTCGGAGTGCAATCAAACCCGTGTCATCTGCCAGGTAATCGACGCTGTTGGCCATCAGGCTGATGTTGTCGTCGGGGAGACGCTGCTGGTGCTGCCCGGGTGGGCCGTTTTGTACAAAGTCGCCATCTCCAACAACAACGATGGACGTTTTAACACTTTTTTTGAGGCGAACCTTCATACTGTCATTATCTGCAAAGTGAGATTTAAACACACCGCTGACCAGGGCGGCAACAGGAATGTGGGATTCGGTAAAATCGCTGCGGTTCCAATTCTGGAATGGACTGATAGACATGAAATTGCTTGATTCACCAGATTTGTTGGACGATGAAGCCAGAACCGTGACCTTCTGCAGACTATCGACTTTGCTTGTATCGACAGATGAGACAAACTGAAAAACAACGGATTCCAAACCCTTACTGATGGGATTATTCCCGAAAGTCGTGATGACAGGGATGTAGGGATAGCGAATCTGCCGTACAAATTGAAATCCACTCTGTTCCTGGCTTACCCCGATGGAACTGGCGTTGAGATCCCTAACCAGATCCGGCTCTATGGGGATATTATAGGATCTAAGCAGTGCATCAATACCGGTGTCTTCCGGCTGCGCATAGCCTCTTTGGATATTGGCTTGTACCTTATTGATGGCAAAAATAGCTTTGCCTCCTGCCATGATATACTGGTCAATAGATCTGAGCTGGTTAAGAGTAAAGGCCCTGGTTGGCGCGACGATCATCAGCACATTGATATCAGCCGGTACCCCCGTTGTATCGATATTCGATACCTTTTCAATCTGATACCGGTCTTTCAACTCCTGCATAAGCTGTGGCATCTCTTGTTCCGTAGGTTCTCCATTGCCTTGCAGGAGACCGATTTTGGGCTTCTTGGTTTCGGTCAGCTTTTTGATGGTGCTGGCAATGGTATATTCCAGTCCATCTCCGGGTTGTATAACAGGTACCACCTGGCTTTTGCCTTCGTATTGAAAAACGGCACCAAGATATGCCCTCTTTTGTGAGACCTGGTCGCGTTCCCGGACATTGACCAGAACCGGTTGAATGCCGGCTTGCTGGGCCGTGCGTTCAGACTTCTGATCCTTGTTGGGATCTACAAAGTTATATTCGAGATTATCGCCGGAGTAAGCGCGAAATTCATCCAAAAAATCCTTGAACTGACTCTTTATACGGTGCAACTGTGGCGGCAGTTTACTTGAAAAGTAGGCCGTAACGGTAACGGGATCTTTCAGTGATTTAGCAATAACTTCACTCGGTTTCGACAGGGTATACTCGTGATTTTCCGTCATGTCGAACTGCAGGAAGATCTGGTTTGCAATGTAATTGGCAACGATGAGGATGCCTATTACCAGGACGATTTGAATGATCGCTTCTCTTTTTGTCTTAAAAAATCCACTAAACCAACTCATGACCAGGACCTCCGTGTTAATGAGGTCATAGCGAAAATCAGACCTAATATTGTAAGTGAGAGCATGTAGATAACATCATTCAGGCTTATAACTCCCCGCGCCATGCTGCTGAAATGAGTAGTCAGACTCAGATAGTCGGCTATATTTGCAAGAAGATTGGGCAGTACCGGTACCATCAGATTAAACAGTAGCTGAAAGAAGAAGGAAATGAATAAAGCAAGAATAAACGCCACAATCTGGTTGCTGGTGACGCTGGAAGCAAAAATTCCGATACTCACGTACACGGCAGAGATGAGCATCAGCGACAGGTAGCCGCCGACGACTGCCCCGGTGTCGACATTGCCCAGATTAGCTACGGTGATGTAATAGATGATGGTGGGCAGCAACATCATTAGCACCAGAAACCACGAGGCGAGCCATTTGCCGGTGACAATCTGAAAATCGGAGACCGGTTTTGTTGCAAGCAGTTCGAGGGTTCCGGAGTGTTTTTCTTCTGCCAGTGATCGCATGGTGATGGCCGGGATGAAGAAAAACAAGGTCCAGAAAGAAATTTGAAAGAAAGGTGTTAATGAAGCCTGGCCGCTGAAGAAAATGTCGGATCCGGAAAGCCAGGTAAAGAAGCCGCTGAGGCCCAGAAAAACGACGAGTATGATGTAAGCAATAAGCGAATTAAAAAAGGTATTCACTTCCCGCTTGCAGATCGTCCATATCGTATGCATGGCTTTTTGTGTTTACCCCTAGTTTACGGTTAGTTCGCGGAAAATATCTTCGAGACTGGTTTGCAAGGGTGTCATCTGCAGGATAACCCAGTTCTTTTCGACGCACAGCCGGAAAATGTCTTCGCGTGCATCCTTGCCGGCTGTCGAATCAATTTGCCAGATGCCGGATTCGCGGTCGGCAGGTTGAACCGCGGCTACGGTCGGCAGTTGGTTGATGGCATCACCGGCGGCACTGTTTCCGGCCTGAATCTGCAGGAGCAGACGGTTGCTGCCCGATGCGCGCCGGCCGAGTTCCTCGGTAGTGCCGTTGGCCACGAGCTTGCCCTTATTGATGATGAGAATACGATCGCAGGTCAGCTCCACTTCCTTGAGAATGTGCGAGCTCAGCATGACCGTCTTCTCATGCCCAATTTTTTTAATAAGGGATCGTATCTCGACAATCTGGTTCGGATCGAGACCGGTTGTCGGTTCATCGAGGATAAGCACATCAGGATCATGGATCAGAGCCTGCGCCAGGCCTACTCGCTGACGATAACCCTTGGACAATTCTCCGATATTTTTGTGCTTCTCTTTATCCAGCCCGCAGACATCAATCATTTCCATGATGCGGTCATCTATACGCTCAGGCTCAATTTTCTGGAGCTGAGCCGTATAATTCAGGTAATCGATGATGCTCATATCCAGGTAGAGCGGGTTGTTTTCGGGCAGGTAGCCAATGCGCCGGCGTACTTCCCGGGAATCGTCCTCGATGCTGTATCCATCGAGTGAAACATGGCCGTTGGTGGGTTTGAGGAAGCACGTGATGATCTTCATCGTTGTGCTTTTCCCGGCCCCGTTTGGACCAAGAAACCCGAGGATTTCACCGGTTTTTACTTCGAAAGAGATATCATCAACAGCTTTTTGCTGACCATATTCCTTGGTCAGATTTTGTACGGAAATAGCCATAGACCAATGATTTAAATATACATGGTTACATCTAACAGCTTATTGGGCAACGACATCAATAGTAATGAACAACCGCAGACAACGCGTCGAGTAACGAAAGGAGATATGACAAATTGTACGAATTATGGATTTTCCATGGAGTGATCCGGCACATACGAATTTTTTCAAGACCGTTAGAAAAACAAAAAACAGTAAGTTTGTAGAAATTTTTTGGGCCCGATAAAAATGTAGAAAAAATCGCTTTTCCCTAGGATTTGATCGAATTGCATAAAATCTTGTACGAATAATCACCTCATTTTTATTAATTGTTTCTAAACCATCTGCAGGGGTTTGTTACGGAAGGACTTGAAATAGGACTTAGTGGTACCTTTTGAATTTACACGGGCGTGTACTATCATCCGAGGTCACCTAATTTCAAAAAAGCATTACCATGGCAAAGGACGACAGCAACTTACCGAAGGTTCCCAAAAAACCGGACAAGGAAAAAGATCGTGCAATGGCTTTGTTGGGAAAGCTCTATGAAGAGTATCCCGGAGCACACTGCGCGCTGGATCACCAAAACCCGTTTGAACTGCTTATCGCAACGATATTAAGTGCTCAGTGCACGGATGAACGGGTCAATATGGTGACCCCGGAGCTGTTCAAACAATACCCGACACCAAAAGCCATGGCGGAAGCTCCGCTGCCGGATATTGAAGAGTTGATCAAATCAACCGGATTCTACCGAAACAAGGCGAAATCGCTTAAAGAAGCTTCGCAGGAAATTGTTGAAAAATTTGACGGTCATGTTCCGGATACCATGGATGAATTGCTGACGCTGCGTGGTGTGGCCCGCAAGACGGCCAACGTGGTGCTGGGTAATTCCTACAATAAGAATATGGGAGTGGTGGTCGACACTCATGTGAAGCGGCTTTCCAATCGGTTTGGTCTTACTAAAGAACAGAAAAACACCAGTAAGATTGAAAAAGACCTGATGGCATTATTCCCGAGAGAACATTGGACGATGTTGGGGCATTTGTTGATATCCCACGGTCGCCGGGTATGCAAGGCCCGTTTCAAAAATCCACCCGATGATCCTATCTGTAAAGAATTCGGTGTGAACTGCGAATGCCGGAAGATGCGGGAAAGAGGGTGAATGAGTTGGTTGATAGAAGAAGCCATTCATACATCCACTCCATTAAAACCTCATAACACGACCCTAGCCCGTGTAAAACTTTTCAAAAGTTCGAGACTTTTGGGAAGTTGATTGTGTTTGAGATTCCAGTAATAAAAGATATTGTACTCTTTTATCTATAAGGGCTTGCGCCGGTTATGATAACAGAGTATATTTCAAATACCAATATTCGAATTAGATTATCGGGAACAGGTTTATTTCACTACACATTAGTCTGATGCAGTTTTTATCACAAAGCGCTCAGTATGCTATATCTGCCCTGATTGTGTTGTCGCGCGAGGAACAGGGAAAGACGGTATCTGCTGCTGATTTAGCGCGTCCATTACACTGTCCGGCTGCGTATTTATCGCAGACACTGGCAAAGTTGATTCCTGCCGGTATCGTCGATTCACGCCGTGGATTGAATGGCGGGGTGTACCTGGTCAGAAAACCTGAGAAAATTACGCTCCTTGAAGTGGTGGATGCCATCGATGGTGGCGATTTCTGGGAACGTTGTTTTTTGGGTATTGCCGGTTGTGGTGAGATCGAACCCTGTCCTTTTCACAAAGTGTGGAAGGAACAACGCATGCAGATCAATGAATGGTTGGGCAGGACAACCTTTGCCGATATTAATCAATCAATGACAGAAGTCTGGTTTAATCTTCGTCTGAGGTTTACCAAACAGGGTGACGTAACAGGTTTTTAGGATTTATGGTGAATATCACACAGGAGTGATTTTTACAGATGAGTCAGACGGTCACAGAAGAGATATTATGCGCACATTGCGGACTAGAGTGTCCGAAGTCTGAAATATGGCAGGGAGATTTAACGTTCTGTTGCGAAGGTTGTAAAACTGTATACAATATTCTGAATACCAATGACTTGTGCGCGTATTACCAGATCGATGACCGTCCCGGCAATACAATGAAGAAGCCTATTCAATCCGGCCGGTTTGATTACCTGGATGATAAAACCATCATCAACAAGCTTCTCGATTTCACGGATGATCAGGTAAAGAAAGTCACTTTTTTT
>DATFNI010000188.1:0-2368 GCA_035266485.1 Balneolales bacterium | reverse complement strand
ATCGCCGCGGTCAGGGTCGTCTTCCCATGGTCCACGTGACCGATCGTTCCCACATTTACGTGCGGTTTCTTGCGTTCAAACGTTTCCTTTGCCATTGAAACTTCTGTTTTTTAATTATTAAAGACTTTAAATGATCACTCTACGGGTCTCCGAGCCGCTAATCGGACTTGAACCGATGACCCCTTCCTTACCATGGAAGTGCTCTACCAACTGAGCTATAGCGGCATGGGCTGAGCGGGCGACGAGACTCGAACTCGCAACATTCAGCTTGGAAGGCTGACACTCTACCAATTGAGTTACGCCCGCCTAAACAGTGTACAAGTGGGGAGAGGAGGATTCGAACCTCCGAAGGCTTACGCCAACAGATTTACAGTCTGCCCCAGTTGGCCACTTTGGTATCTCCCCAAAATTCATTTGTACAAAAAAAATATATTAAAGAACCGAGCTGGTGATAGGACTTGAACCTACGACCCGCGGTTTACAAAACCGCTGCTCTACCAACTGAGCTACACCAGCAATTGATCTGATATTTATAACAACAGCCTGCGACACCGATATCTATCAATGTTTCCAAACCGTATGACGCCATTGTCATTACATCATTTAAAAAGAACCAAGCTGGTGATAAGACTTGACTTTCGTCCCAAAAACCTTCAGAATCATAAAGCCGATGCCCTGTCAATCGAGCTATACCAGCAATTGATCAAAGACCTCAAAGATAGTTGCTTTAGCATAGCATGTCAACATATGGAGCAGACAAAAATAGATAATGTGTTTGTTTAATCCAATGATTGGGTTTTCTTTTTTCTCCAAACACCCCAGATAACCTTGACAATCACTGCAAGGATAATAGCAATAGTAATTATTCTGCTGTAAACGGACAGGTAGTGTCCAATGATATGCCAGTTTTGCTGGATCTCCCAACCCGCCCCGATCAGCAAAGCATTCCAGAGCAGGGAACTGATCAGGGAACCGAGTACCGTTCCCCGGACTTCCATCCTGCTCATCCCCGCTGTTATGGAGATGACCGAGCGGGC
Source organism: Balneolales bacterium (assembly GCA_035266485.1). GTDB lineage: Bacteria > Bacteroidota > Rhodothermia > Balneolales > DATFMH01 > DATFNI01. The sequence goes on along the minus strand of DATFNI010000188.1, from coordinate 1,331 downwards.
ACCGGATAGAAAACGATTGGCAGTCACCACCCATAATCCCCAGCGATTCATCCATGCCCGGACCTTTGGCATATATTTAACGTCAAGCATACGGGTAAACCACGAACGTTCCTGATTGCGATCCAGTAAATCTCCCCAATACCGTCCCAACGTATACATGGTCATAAATCCTGCCACAGAAGCAATGGTCGTCAATGCATAAACAGGGAATAACAGGATAATATCCCGGGCCGCCAGGTATCCGGCAAAAACGACAATGATATCACCGGGGATAGGCGGTATGACATTTTCGAAGTAAGCGACGCCAAAAAAAACGGCATAAATAATGACCGGCGGCTGATCACCAATCCACGTGATCAGATGATGGGTGAACTGATCCATTAGTTGTCATTTTCACGTTCCAGCAATACAACTGCCATCGCTGCTATCCCCTCTTCCCTACCGGCGAATCCCATTTTCTCGGATGTTGTTGCTTTGACAGATATCTGATCAATCCGGCAATTCAGATCATCGGCAATTGCAGATCTCATATCAGTAATATAATTCATCAGTTTTGGCTGCTCCGCGATAAGCGTGGCATCCATATTTGCCAGCAAGAAACCGTTCTCTCGCACCAGATCGTAGGCCTTACGCAATAGGATACGGCTGTCGATCTGTTTATACGCCGGATCGTTATCCGGGAAATGCTGACCGATGTCTCCCAGAGCCAGTGCCCCAAGCAGAGCATCGGTAATTGCGTGTAGCAATGCGTCGGCATCAGAGTGGCCTTCCAGACCTTTCTCGTGTGGTATTGTAACGCCACCCAATACCAGCGGACGCCCACTCACCAGACGGTGCACATCATATCCATACCCGATACGCATCATTTGTTACTGTTTTCCTGTTCCATTAATATTTCTGCAAAAATCATATCCTGCGGATAGGTAATCTTGATGTTGGATGCATCTCCCTGAACCATACGAACTACTCCTCCCATATGTTCCACTATCGATGCGTCATCGGTACCCCTGAATCCGGTATCATTTGCGTACTGAAAAGCTTTCTTAAATATGTGAAACCGGAAAATTTGTGGCGTCTGGCACTGCCACAGTTTGGCACGATCCGGCGTTGACTTCACAAATCTATCCCCGTCACATTCTTTTATGGTATCCCTTGCCGGAATCCCGAGAACGGCCCCTCCATATTCTTCGGCCGTTTTACAACATTCTGCAATCTGAGAGGCCGTAACAAACGGTCTGACCGCATCATGAACGGCCACCAGATCGACGTCATCCACAAACTCCAGTCCCCTTTCAACCGACTCCTGCCGGTCTGAGCCGCCTTCAATAATA
>DATFNI010000187.1:0-6383 GCA_035266485.1 Balneolales bacterium | reverse complement strand
TTCTGGATATCAGATTGCGTGACTGTTATCTGAGCCGCGGCAGTTCCTGTGATAAATAAGAAAATGACGGCATAACATAGAGCAGACCTGATCATAATTTTCCCCGCTTTTTAGACCTGATTTTTCCAATACCGGAAACAGAGCTGTCTTACGCTTTCTACTGTTTCAGAATTTATACTCAACACCCAGATTGAGAAAAGAAACCCCATAACCCAACTCAGCAAATGCAGCAAATTTTGTTGCAAAGTAATAGCGCCCGCCGGCATACAGGCTGAAGCCTGGTGTGCTGCCATAGCTGCCTGCACTACTTGAGGTACTCGAAATGTTGTCTTTGTACTTATAGCTTAAGATGTTGTAGGACAGCATAACTCCGCCATATACATCAAATTTACCATTCTTAAGACCGGTGTAATGATAAGCACTTCGTACGCCTATGATGGTATAGTTCCATTTCTCTGTATAATTGTAACCTGTGCCACTGCCGGAATATTTATAATCCTTTATTCCAATGTATCCACCTAGGCTAATCACCCCAGGGCCGCCAACTTCCCAGACACCTCTTTCATATTGTACACTTAGTGCCGGTGTTTGAGAGCTATAGGTATAACCTCCAAGTGAACTCCCCAACCCTATGCCGGCACTTATAATATTAGTGCCTTCTTTAAAAGACTGCGCACAGGCTGCTGCCGTAATACCCGCGACCAGAATGGCCAGAACTAGTAAACGTTTCATGGTTACCCCATTGATTTTGTGTTCAAACAGAAAAGGTCAACTGCTGATATACAGTGAAAACATAGCTCTGCCGGCTGTGCAGCCCAACCTTCGATTATTTTTTGCTTAAGCTCATTTATTTTCTGCCTGAAAAGGGGAGATAAATGAAAAAATATTTACATATTGAGCATAAGGTCGCCCATCGTTAGTGTTTATTTCAGTAGGTAGGGGAGCGAAGGTTAATCACTAGATCTGTACAACCAGGTAAGAGATGTATCATAAAAAACATATGGCACCTGCTATACCATGTTTGTATATCTCCAGACGTGTGTGGGTATGTCTGCTTCCGATACTTGTTCTCTTCAACAATCGGTTATTCGCACAACAACGGGTAACAGATTCGCTGTTGACTGTCCTGGCGCATTACTCCAAAGAGGATACAGTAAGGCTTAATCTGCTCAATGATGTCGCTTTTGGCTATTATAGTTTCGATCCCGATAAAGGCCTGAAAATGGCGGATGAAGCAATAGCGCTGGCTAAAAAACTGAATGACACACTGAAACTGGCGGGAGCCTATTCCAGCAAAGGCACCAATTACTGGGCCAAGGGAGACAATACCGATGCTTTGCAAATGTATACCAAATCGTTGCATTTGCATGAGCAACTAAAAGATAATATTGGTATAGCTAAAATTTATAATAACTTAGGGTTGATTTATTTTGATTTGTCCAATTATCCCAAAGCCATCGATTACCATGAAAAAGCACTGGCTGTTTTTAAACAATTAAAAGACAGTGTCCGCATCGCAGCTTCTTATAATAATATGGGGATCGATTACCAATACTTGTCCGACTATCCGAAGGCATTGGAGTATTATCTCGAAACGCTGCAGCTTTATGAGCTGATCAATAACCGGCAGGCCATGGCCGATGCGCTAGGTAATATCGGGATCGTTTATAAGGACCTGAAGAATTATCAGAAGGCACTTGAATACCACTTCAAAGCATTGAAACTGTATAAACAGGCAGGGAATCAGCGGGGAATTGCCAATACCCTCGCCAATATCGGAATAGTGTATGATTATGTTGACAGTACAGCCAAAGCCGTGGCTTATTTTCAGCAAGCTCTGCAAATCAGTGAAACGATGGGTGACAAACGGCACATGGCCAGTGACTACCAAAGTCTGGGTGAAGTTTATTATAACCTCAGGGACTATCCTAAAGCGTTGGATTATCTCGTTAAATCGTTGGCCATGTATGAGCAGCTGGGTGACAAGAATAGCACCGTCATCTGTCTTAATGAGATTAGCAACATATATATCGAGGCCCCGGTCAGGATTCTTTTGCAGCTTGGGATACATCCTTCAGAGCGTTATGACAAAGCACTGGTATTACTGACAAGAGCGCAAAAATTTGCTAAAGAAACCGGTGCGATGGACAGACAATCTGAGACATGGGAGATCCTGAGTAATGTATATGAAAAGCAGGGCGATTTTAAAAAGGCCTTATTAGCTTATAAACAGTTCACCATTCTGAAAGACAGCGTATTCAATAATCAGAAAGAAAAAGAGATTACCCGGAGAGAAATACAGTTTGAATACACACAGAAAGAGATGCAACTCAGGGCAGCGCAGGAGAAAAAGCAGGCGCTGGCCGCTGCAGCCATACGCCAGCAACAGATTATCCGTAATGCAGTAAGCGGGGGAAGTGTCCTATTGCTAATATCTGCTGTGATCATTTTCATTTTTTATAAGAGACGGCGTGATGCTGAGGACCAAAAAAAGGACGCCGAGTTCAATGCAACGGTTGCAGATACGGAAATGAAGGCCCTGCGTTCGCAGATGAATCCACATTTTATTTTCAACTCGCTGAATTCAATCAGCGATTTTATGGTAAAAAATGATGTTCAAAAGGCAGATTACTACCTGGTGCGTTTTGCGAAGGTAATGCGGTTGATACTGGAAAACTCGGAGAAAAAAGAGATACCATTGGGCGATGATCTAAAGGCACTGGAGCTGTACATGCAACTGGAGTCCATGCGGCTAAATAATAAGTTTACGTATGAAATCATCATAGATAAGGACATCGATCAGGAAACGACTCTCGTACCACCTCTGATTCTGCAACCCTTTGTGGAAAATAGTATCTGGCATGGCATTGCTCCTAAGGACGGCAAGGGAAAGATCACAATCCGAATCAAAAAGGAAGAGAACATGATCAACTGTATCGTGGAGGACAACGGACTTGGCCGGAGACGAACGGGAGGGCTCGCGGGTAAACAAAATCATTCATCAAAAAAATCGATGGGAGTGAAAATTACGAAGTCGAGGATCGATATTATCAACAAGATCAAGAAGACTTCCGGCAGCGTGGAGTTGGCCGATTTATCGGAGGGTATGAGAGTAGAAGTCCGGCTACCGTTGGAGTTAAGTTTTTAAATGCATGATTAACGCGATTATCATTGACGACGAACAACATTGTGTCGACCGTCTGAGCATTCTGCTGAGCACTTACTGCAGTCAGTCCATTCACCTGGCCGGCAGTTTTCTGACCTTGGCAACCGGCATCCGGGGGATCCGGAAATTGCAGCCCGATGTCATTTTCCTGGATGTCATGCTGGGCGAACAAACAGGATTTGATCTTCTGGAACAGCTAGGGGACATTTCGAGTGCCGTGATCTTCACCACCTCATATGACAAGTACGCCGTCCAGGCATTCCGGTTCAGTGCCATCGATTACCTGCTTAAACCTGTTGATCCGGATGACCTGAAGGAGGCCGTCAAAAAGCTTCAGGAAAAAATATCGATGGAAGAACTTTCTGAAAAATTTGATGTGCTGTTTCATAACCTGAAAACCATGCAGGGCGCATCCAGAAAAATAAGCATCCCTACAAGCAGTGGACTGACTTTCCTGCAGGTCAGCGATATTATCCGCTGCCAGTCGGACATAAACTATACAACCATATATCTGAAGAATAAACAGAAAATAACGGTAGCAAGAACACTCAAGGAATTTGAGGAATTGTTGACGGACTACAATTTTTATCGTGTCCATAACTCACATCTTATCAATCTGGCTTACATCAAAAGCTATCATAAAGGGAAGGGCGGTTCGGTACAAATGACCGATCAGTCGGAAATAGAAGTCTCCACGCGGCGCAAGGAGAATTTCCTGAAAAAGCTGTCTGAGATGTGATACCTGCGGTCAGACGGTTTCCACCGTCAGGCCGCTAAAGCACTTCGAGTACATGGAGGTTAGGGTTTAAACACACCTGCCAGGGTATCTCTTAACCTTTTTACACTAGAACAGCTTCATACTGGAATGATAACTCCCTTCAAATCAATTGCTATAGATAGAACTGAGGCAGATTGTTATTTCTGTTTAAACTGCGACAATCTGCCTGGATCAATGATCAAAAATCATCAAATGACAATTCTTAATGGCACAGCTATTCATCGGCACAAGCGGATGGTCATATGACGGGTGGATTGGCGATTTCTATCCGGAGAATATCGAAAAACGGGATATGCTGTCCTTTTATGCCAAACAGTTCAACACTGTTGAAATCAACGCGACCTACTATCGCCTGCCGTTCAAAAATATGATCAAGGGATGGTATAACAGGGCGCCAAATGGCTTCTTATACGCAGTAAAAGGTCATCGCCGCGTGACTCATTACAACAAACTGAAAGATGTTGAGGAGCCGGTGGCAAATCATATCGAACGTGTTAAGGAACTGGGCGATCATCTCGGACCCCTGCTCTGGCAGTTGCCCCCCGGCCTTCATATGGATGCAGTGCTGCTTGATGACTTTCTGGAAGGATTGCCGCACGAATACCGTCACGCTGTAGAGTTTCGGCACAAGTCGTGGTTAAATCCGGAGGTATTTAAGGTCATGAGAAAGCATAATGCTGCACAGGTTTGGATCAGTTCTCATCAGATGCCGGCTGATTTTACGGATACTGCAGATTTTGTATATGCACGGTTTCATGGACTGGAAGGCGGTTACCGGTATGATTATAACCGTGAAGAATTAAAACCCTGGGCTGAAGAAATGAAGAAAGCCAAAGATCTTGGAAAAGATGTGTTTGCTTATTTCAACAATGATGTTGATTGTAATGCACCATATAATGCGAAGCTGTTGCGCGACATATTGAGTGAATAAGAAGGAATCAGGGAATAGGGGGATATGGAAATAAGGGCATTAGAAGATTGTGACAGACTCTGGAATCGCACTTATCCCCGTTATTCCCACTATTCCATAGAGACTACGCTAAGGCGTACAACTCTTCGTCGCGGAAGTTGAGGAGGAGCTCGAGGATGGGCTGCATCTCGTTGTGTGGCATAATCTCAGCCCGAAGTTTTCGTCCATTCCGGATTCCCTTAAAATAGCTGCCGTAATGCTTCTTCATCATGATGACTCCCTGGTGCTCGCCGTGGTGATGCACCGATTCACGAAGATGATCAGCACAAGTCGACAGACGTTCTTCAATCGTTGGCTCCGGCAACAGCTCACCCGTTTCCAGGTAGTGCCGTGTGTGTCGGAAGATCCACGGATTTCCGATAGCACCGCGGCCGATCATTAAGCCGTCGACGCCGGTTTCATCAAATACCTTTTTCGCGATTTCGGGGCTGGTGATATCCCCGTTACCAATGATTGGGATGTGCAATCCCGGTGTTTCCTTCAGGTATTTAAAGAACTCCCACCGGGCGTCACCCTTGTATTTTTGAGCCCGTGTGCGGCCGTGCACGGTTAATGCTTTCACGCCGATACTCTGCAACATCAATGCAACCTCTCGAATGCGGATGGTCTGTTCGTCCCATCCCAGCCGTGTTTTGACGGTAACCGGGTGGTTTTGGACCGCATCGACTACGCTCGCCGTCATTCGCTCCATCATCGCAAGATCCTTTAAAACTGCTGATCCGGCATTTTTTTTCACGATTTTGTACACAGGGCAACCGAAATTGATATCGATGATATCGGGGTTGTACGATTCGGCAATTTTAGCGGCCCCGTACATCGCCTCTTCACGACCGCCGAATATCTGAATTCCGAATGGGCGCTCAACCTCTTCGAACTCCATCTTATGCAGCGATTTGTCAACATCTCGAATGATGGCTTCCGAACTGATGAATTCGGTGTAAACCACACTTGCTCCCTGTTTCCGGCAGATGACACGGAACGGGGAATCCGATACGTCTTCCATTGGGGCAAGGAGTACAGGCCGGTTGCCGAGATCGATGTTGCCGATTTTCATTTAAAAAAGATTAGTACTGAATGTCTGGATTAGAGCAAAGTTACAGGTTTTGGGTTATGTGTTGCAAGTTTGCTACATAGTCATTCTATTGTCATTCGGTAGCCATTCTGTTGTCATTTAAACTCGTTCCCAAATGGAATTTGGGAACGTGCACCTTGGAAACTCCGTATCCCCACACAAGTTCCGTAAAAGATGGACACGCAACTATCCCCTTTTCCTATTTGTCTTTTTGTCAAGAGTAGCAGAGCTTCCAGAATTACATTCCCAACGAGACGTTGGGAACGAGAAAATGACTATCGAATGACCATTGTATGACAATCATCAACTACGGACAACTGACAACGAACCAAAATCAAAATTATCATCTCTCCCGTATTTCTTCGGTCAAAATGGAATGTACGGAACAGGAAAAAAT